>JAJNPX010000527.1 GCA_021155145.1 Acidisarcina sp.
TTCTTTGAAAATCAGAACAACGGCACAGGAGCGACCGGGCAGGAAAACCATGTCCGATCGGGAAAATCAGAGCGTGTTCAGCAAAGGTTGGAAACCAAAAATTATCTTTTGAGAAAAACTTAGGTTTCCACGCCTTCCCAAACGCCATAACCGCAATTGGTACAATCACTTGCGGCGGATATCTGAGGAGTTTCCAAATCAGTTTCCAAGCCGGTTTCCAACTTGGTTTCCAAGCTGGTTTCCAGCAAGTTTCCAAAAGGCATCGGCTACGGATTCCCGGAGATCACTCGGTAACGCCGGCTGCGGTCTGGACGCCGGATCTCTGATGTATCTCCTGCAGACTCCTGACCGTGACCGAAGCTTGCGACTTTTTGGTCGCGATCGCTTCGACCAATGCCTCGGCGCCGGTGATCGTCGTTACGCAGGGTACATTGAACTGCAGAGCCGCCTTGCGGATGGCTTTTTCATCGAAGTGCGAGACCTTGCCGAGCGGGGTATTGATGATGAGTGCGATATCGCCCTGGCGGATGAGGTCGGCGATGTTCGGCCGGCCCTCGTTCACCTTATAAACGCTCTCGCATTCGAGGCCGACCTCATGAAGCCGGATCGCCGTCCCGTAGGTCGCGACCAGGTCAAAGCCGAGTTTATTCAGCCGCCGGGCGAGCACGACCGCTTGCCCTTTATCGGCATTGGTGACCGAGATGAACGCCTTACCGGACAGAGGCAATTTGATCCCGGCTCCTTCCATCGCCTTTCCATAGGCCTCGCCAAATGTTGCACCCACGCCCATAACTTCACCGGTCGAGTGCATTTCCGGCCCGAGGATCGGATCGACGCCCGCGAATTTCTTGAACGGAAAGACCGGCGACTTTACAAAGATCTGCGGCACCGGGAGCACGGCGGGCAGGTTGAATTCGGCGAGGTTGTTCTTGCCGGCCATCACGAGCGAAGCGATCTTGGCGATCGGCACTCCGGTCGCTTTTGCAACGAAAGGCACGGTCCGCGACGCCCGCGGGTTAACCTCGATCACGTACACGCGGTCGTTCTGGATCGCGTATTGAATGTTCATCAGCCCTATTACGTGCAGGCCCTTGGCGAGAAGCCGCGTGTAGTGCTGGATGGTCTCGAGGTGCTCGACCGCGATCTTCTGGGAAGGCAGGACCGACGACGAATCGCCCGAGTGAATGCCCGCCTCTTCGATGTGTTCCTGAATGCCGGCGATCACGACCCTGTCTTCGTCAGCCAATGCATCGACGTCGATCTCACCCGCACGCTCAAGAAATTTGTCGACCAGAATGGGTTTCTCGGGTGAGGCATCGACGGCGGTTCGCATATATTCGTCGAGGCTGGCCTCGTCATATACTATCGCCATCGCGCGTCCGCCCAGGACGAAGCTCGGCCGGACGATCACCGGATAGCCGATCTCGGCCGCGATCTCTTTTGCCTCTTCGGGTGAGGTGGCGGTGCCATTCGGCGGCTGCGGAATATTCAATTCCTTCAGCAATGCGGAAAAACGCTTGCGGTCCTCTGCAAGGTCGATCGAATCCGGCGAGGTCCCGATGATCGGCACACCGGCGGAGTGAAGCTGGTCCGCGAGGTTCAAGGGCGTCTGACCGCCGAATTGCACGATCACGCCCTCCGGCTTTTCGACATCGACGATGTTCATCACATCCTCGAAGGTGAGCGGCTCGAAGTAGAGCCGGTCCGACGTGTCGTAGTCGGTCGAGACCGTCTCTGGGTTGCAGTTGACCATTATCGTCTCGAGATCGGCATCGCGAAGTGCAAAGCTCGCGTGGCAGCAGCAGTAATCGAACTCGATACCCTGCCCGATCCTGTTCGGCCCTGAACCGAGGATCATTATCTTTCGACGGTTCGTCGGGGCGGCCTCGCATTCTTCTTCGTAGGTCGAATACATGTACGGCGTGAACGACTCGAACTCCGCTCCGCAAGTATCCACACGCTTATAGACGGGAGCGATGCCTTTGGCCTTTCTGTGAACGCGAACGGCGAGCTCGTCGGCACCGGTCAAAAATGCGATCCGACGGTCTGAAAGGCCGAATTCTTTTGCGGTGCGTATCTCGCTATCCGAATACTCATTCAGCGGCCTTGCATCGAGCGTTTCCTGAAATTCCATGACCTGCGCGAGCTGGTCGAGGAACCACGGATCGATCTTGGTCAAGCGGTGTACCTCGTCGATGGTGTAGCCGTTTTGCAGAGCATACGTGATGTAGGAAAACCTTTGCGAATTCGGGCGTGCCAGCTTTCGCTGGAGTTCTTCGTGCGGAACGTCAACAAGACGCAGCGGCTTTACGGCTTCGAGCGATCTGAGGCCCTTGAAAAGCGATTCCTTGAAAGTGCGGCCGATCGCCATCACCTCGCCGACCGACTTCATCTGCGTACCAAGCACGTCCTCCGCCCCTGGGAATTTCTCGAAGGCCCACTTCGGTATTTTCGTCACGACGTAATCGATGGTCGGCTCGAACGATGCAGGGGTCTTCTTCGTGATGTCGTTCGGTATCTCGTCGAGCGTGTAGCCGACGGCGAGTTTGGCCGCGATCTTCGCGATCGGAAACCCTGTCGCCTTCGAAGCCAGTGCCGATGAACGCGAAACGCGCGGGTTCATCTCGATGATGCGCACTTCCCCGTTCGCCGGGTTTACCGCGAACTGGATGTTCGAGCCGCCCGTTTCCACACCCACCTTGCGGATACATTTGATCGACATATCGCGCAGGTTCTGATACTCGACATCGGTCAGCGTCTGCGCGGGTGCGACCGTGATCGAATCGCCGGTATGGACGCCCATCGGGTCGAAGTTTTCGATCGAGCAGATGATGACGACGTTGTCGTTCAGGTCGCGCATCACTTCGAGTTCGTACTCCTTCCAGCCGAGGATCGATTCTTCTACGAGGATCTGCGAAACGGGCGACGCCGCAAGCCCGCCTTTCGCGATCTCTTCGAACTCTTCAGGGTTGTACGCGGTCCCGCCGCCGGTTCCGCCGAGCGTGAATGCCGGGCGAATGATCGCCGGGTAGCCTGTTTCTTCGACTATCGCCTTAGCTTCTTCCCATGTATGGGCGAACCCGCCTTTGGCTGACGGGATGCCGACCTCGTCCATCGCCTTCTTGAAGAGCTCTCGATCTTCGCCGACCTTGATCGCGTCGATATTCGCACCGATCAGTTTGACGCCGTACTTGTCGAGTATCCCTTTTTCGAAAAGTTCGACCGAAAGATTCAAACCGGTTTGCCCGCCGACAGTCGGCAGAAGGGCGTCGGGCCTTTCTTTTTCGATGATAGCCGTCGCCGTTTCCAGAGTAAGCGGCTCGACATACGTCCTGTCTGCGATCTCCGGATCGGTCATGATGGTCGCGGGGTTGGAATTGATCAGGACGACCTCGAATCCTTCCTGCTTTAACGCCCGGCAGGCCTGCGTTCCCGAATAATCGAACTCGCAAGCCTGACCAATGACAATAGGACCTGAACCAATGATGAGGATCTTTCGAATATCTGTGCGTTTCGGCATCGTTTACTGGCGTATATGCAAACACGCAGTATACCCGATTAGAATGACGTACAAAAATTAGCCGCCGCAAAACAGGTTCAGCCCCGGCGGCAAGGTTTCTCAACTTGCCGACCGAGGCCTCATCTGGATCCGCGTTCAGGGTCTAGTAAGGTATTCTGGGCACCCTTGGCACCTTGCTCTCGATCTTCCGACGGGCATCGTCAACGACGGCCTTGCCGCTAAAAAAGCTGCTAAGTTCGTTGGCCAGTGCCGGGTTGATCTTTTTCAGGCGGTCCTGCACCTTCTTCGCCTCTTTCTTGTTGCCTGTCAGGTGATAGACCTGGCCGAGGTTAACGAGGCCAAAGGCATTGTTCGCATCCAGGGCCGACACGCGCTGGAACTGGACCAGCGCATTCGCGAGATCATTAGAGCCGCGGTACGCAAGCCCGAGTTGATTCAGGGCTATCACCCAATCGCTGCGGAGCGATAGAGCCGTATTCAGCGCCGCGACCGCGCCCTGAAAGTCCCCGAGCGAATTTCGCGTGGCACCAAGGTTGAGATGAGCGGCATCGAGCTTCGGATCCTGCTTGACCGCCGTTTCCAGATACATCTTGCCGAGCTGCAGCTTGGCCGTCGCATCCGTGTCGCGTTTATTCTGTTTATCCCAGCGGGCGGCGTTGTAATATCCCCAACCTGAATTGTTGTTATCCACCGGGTCCGGGCTCAACTCACGGGCAGTGTTCAGCCGCGCGACCGATTTGTCCCACTCGTTGGTCTTGCCAAGGCAATATCCCCATTCGCTGTACAGGTCGGGATCGTTCTTGTAGCCGGGCTCGGCAGCCTTGTAGGCAGCGTTAGCCTCGGCATACCGCTCCAGCTGCCGGTAGGTGCTGGCGAGGTTGGCCTGAGCCTTATAGTTCTCGGGCTCGAGCTTTACCACCTGCTGGTAGGCCGGCAGGGCATCGGTGTACTTGCCCTGGTTGTAATAGATCACACCCAGATCGAACCATGCGCCGGCAAGCATCGGATCGTATTTGACCGCTTCGCGGTAAGAGGCGACGGCCTTGTCAGGCTGATCCATCTTGCCGTACACGGCCGCCCGTTGATAATAGGCCAGTCCGTTCTGCGGCTCGTCTTTAAGGATGGCATCGTAAGCGGCCAGAGCCTCGTTCGTACGGTCCTGCTTTAGAAGGATCTGGGCCCGGGCCATTCTGGCCTCCGAGCTGTCAAATCCGGCCGCGGATGCCTTGTTCAGGTAGGTCTCAGCCTCTACGATCTTGCCCGCCTGAGCGTACGCCAGGCCGAGCGGCAGATAGAGAGCGGTCATCTCCGGATCGGCCTTTATCGCCTTTTCGTAATTTGCGATCGCCTCGTTATTCCGGCCCTTTGATTCGTGTATCTCCCCGAGTTTGGCATAAGCCGCTGCATTATTCGGATCGAGGGTTACTGCCTCGTCCAGATACTTGATCGCGGCTTCGTTGAGCGATTCGCCTGCCGCTTCGATGCCGGTTGCCGTCAAAGCCTCGCTGAGGCCAAGCTTTGCATCCGCGTTCTTCGGATTCGCTTTGAGAGCTTCGCGGAAGTTCACGGTAGCTCCCGTGATATTACCGGATTCGAGCTGCTTTTCGGCCTGGGCAGTCAGCGTGTTCGATAACTTTAACTTGGCATTTCTCTCCCGTGCACGGGCCCGGGCCGCGGCGGCCGCTCTCGCCTTCGCGGCGTCAGCCCGTCTCTTCCGGGACGAGACTACCTGAGACCTCACGCGCTCCCGACGCAGGCCCGCCACCGATCCGCCGGCCGAGAATGACCTGACGGCTCCCCTCTCCTGTGGCTTCTTTCTCGAACCCCGAAAGACGAACACACTCGCACCGCCCGAGAGATCGTCCTCGGGAACGAGGTCATTTGCTCGGACATTAACCGCGAGGCCGCTAAACGTCACGGAGAGTATCGAAACGAAGGAGAAAAGTGCGGAAAGCGATCGAGAACTGCGAAACATATCTACCTCATAATGACGGGCCGTACGGTGGAATCAGGCCAAAAAGGCCCCAAAAAGTATAACGTAATCTGACGTACTACGCGGAGAATTTTGCGGAACCGGCTAAAACCCTACGAGGAGAGGCTCCGGAACGAGCGAAATGCCGAACTTATCGTACACTCTCGACTCGATCAGGTCCTTAAGGGCCAGGATCTCGGCGGCAGACGCACCACCACGGTTAACTATCGCGAGAGAGTGGCTTGCGGAAATACCGGCATTTCCAAGCTTGAAGCCTTTCGAGAACCCCGAGCGTTCTATCAGCCATGCTGCAGGTATCTTGACCATATTGTCACCGAACGGAAAGTGCGGCACGCGATCGACCCCGAGTTTGGTCGCCACGGATTCGGCCAATGACATATCGACGACCGGATTCTTGAAGAACGACCCCGCGCTTCTCGAGTTCGGATCTGCCGTGTCGATGACCATAGATTTTGATCGCCTGATCGCGAGGACCGCCTCGCGAACCTCCAAAAGCGACGGCTTCCGGTCACCGAAACGCTCGACAAGGTCCTTATACGCCACTCGCGGTTTATCGCCCCGTTTAAGACGGAGCGCGACGGACGTAACGATATATCGGTCGCGCTGGGTTGTATTGAAAATGCTCGTCCGGTAGCCGAAGCCGCACTCGGCGTTGGTCAGCAAAGTCGGAGTGCCGGTCGCCCGGTCGTGGCATCGAACGCTCACAATGGTCTCCGAAACCTCCTGTCCGTAGGCCCCGACGTTTTGCACGGGCGTCCCGCCCACCGACCCGGGAATTCCGCTCAGGCATTCGACCCCTGTAAGGCCCGAATTCACGCATTGCTCGACAAGACCGTCCCAATCCTCTCCGGCACCGGCTCTTACCGTGACCGCATCTCCATCATCGTCTTCATATTCAACGCCGGATATATCGATCTTAACTACAAGTCCATAATAGCCGCGGTCAGCGACGACGATATTGCTGCCGCCGCCAAGCACAAATACGGGCAGCGACCGGGCGGCGGCAAATTCTAATGCTGCCGCGACCTCGCTCTCCGATCTGGCCTCGGCAAAGTAGCGTGCCGGGCCGCCAACGCCCAGAGTCGTG
>JAJNPX010000023.1 GCA_021155145.1 Acidisarcina sp.
CATTAGAAAGTTCCAATAGCTTTACGTCCGTGAGGATGCCGAATATCGACTCGCATATCGGCATAAACACGGCGGTCGCTGCAGCTGTGATTATCCCGCCCGCAAGCCCGCAGGCGATCGCGAGCAGCACCGTATTCAATACGAACGGCTGCTGCATATATGCGATCAGGGCTACGGCCGCGGCCGCGCTTGCTGCGCCGACCAGGGCCCCGGCTATCGTGATCGTCGAACGCGACCGGTAGGCACCGATGCCGTAGACCGCGACCGACGACGCGATGGCCGCAAAGATCGCGAATTCGAGGCCCCTCGGAGCGAGAAGGCCGGCAAGCAAAGCCGTGAACATGCCCGTGAAGATGGCGGTCCGCCGGTCCGCGAGCAGCGTCATCAAGAGGCTGCCGAAAGCGAACGGCACCGCGAACGACCAAATGCTCGGATCGCTCAGCGGGGCCTTGATATTCTGCGACGCCGTAAAGTCCGCCAGCCTGAAAAATGCGGCCATCATCGCCGTCTGCGCTACGACGATAAAGCCGAGCAGTGCGAACGTCCGCTGCTGCGAGAGGGCGAGCCGCGGAACAAAGCCCCGATGCAGTATGAACTTCCACGCCGTCCAAAATAGTGCGGTGATCAGTATCAGCAGCCCGAAGAATCGATTGTATTTTCGCGTTGCTGAGCTGTAATTACTGATCGCGGAGATCTTCGACAAGATATCGGGCGTGATTATGTCGCCCTGATCTGCTATCTTCTGGCTCCGCTTGAGAGAGATGGTGACCGGCGGCACATTTTCCGATACCAGCCGCCGAGCATTCTCGGTCGCCGCGGCGTCGTAAATGACGCTCGGCTGTATCAGCGGGGCGGTGGCGGCATAGAATGCATCGGCTTCCTTTTGCGAAAGGCTTCGGATCTGCGAAAGTCCGTCTTTCAGTTTTTCCCGCGCGGCCGAAAGCGACGTCATCGTCGAGACCGGGTTTCGCGCCTGCCGGATGTCTCCCGGCCGCTGCCTGTCCACGATCTCGACCTCGCCCTGCAGGAACGGCTCGTCCTGATCGCTGTAGATATCTCCCGCCGCATTCTCGCGGATCAAACGTGTGATCGAATCCAGTTCGTTGATGCTGAACTTGCGTGAGGAGAATACCCGGCCGAGATCGGCCCCGCCCGCTCCGGTCCAGGTCGTCGCTGTGTTCGAGTTTGAATTTGCCCGGTTAGCTGCCGGCGGATCCGACGTCCTCAGGAGCTTTTCCCAGGCCGAACGGAAATTCTGCACCGCCTCGTCGGCACGTTTCGGCTCAAAGGAAAATATCGGCCTGATGGCGGCACGCGCTGTCTCCCGGTCGCGCTCGGTCGCTACGTCATCGAAATAATAAATATCGGCCGGAGAGATTATCGCTTCGCGGGCGATGTCGCCCTCTTTGTAAAAATTTTCGCCCGCGGTCTGCCAGACCGGATTCTGAATGAGGACCGTCGTAAAAAGGCAGAGGAATGCGAAGCCGATCCAGAATCTCTGTCCGGGCGAGACCTTTTCGAGCGGTCCCTTGATCGCTCCCCAGGCCTTTCGACGCCATCTCAAAAATGGCGACTGCATATCTTGGATCCGATTGCTCACTTTGTTCCGACCGATTCTATCTCTGCGTGCTGATAAACCCGCTCGCCGATGCGCTGCGTCAGCGGCCGAAGCGAATCCTTCCGAATAGCTGAAATTGCCACGCTGTCGACGCCCTTGTCAAGGCGGATCTGCCTCTGCAACTCCTCGGTCTCTTCCCCGGAAAGCAGGTCCGACTTGTTCAGAACGACGATCTGCGGTATCGAATTCAACCCGAGGTCGGCCAGTATCTTGTCCACCGACTGGATCTGCTGAACGGCCCGCGGATTCGATGCATCGACCACATGTACGAGCAGATCGCTGTCCGTGATCTCCTCCAGCGTTGCCCGGAAGGCGGCCACCAGCGGGGCCGGCAGATCCCTTATGAATCCCACGGTGTCGTTGATTATCACCTCTTGCTCAAATGGCAGCCGCAGCCGCCGCGACGTGGGGTCGAGCGTCGCGAACATCCGTTTTTCGGCGTGCACCTCCGATCGCGTAAGCGTATTCAGCAGCGTCGATTTGCCGGCGTTCGTATAGCCGACGAGCGACACGACCGGCAGATGTTTCTGCGTTCTCACCTTTCGGCGTTCCTGCCGCTGGCGGCCAAGGTCGTCCACCTGTTTTTCGAGCTGCGATATGCGGTCGCGTACCCGCCTTCGGTCGGTCTCGAGCTTAGTCTCGCCGGGGCCGCGTCCGCCGATGCCGCCGGCCAGCCGCGAGAATGCCGAGTTCTGGCCGACGACCAGACGCGGGAGCAGGTATTTTAGCTGGGCGAGTTCGACCTGCAATTTTCCCTCTCGGCTCTGTGCACGCTGAGCAAAAATGTCCAAAATGAGCTGCGGCCGGTCGATCACTTTCAGGTCCGTCGCTTCCGAAAGGCTTCGGACCTGAGCCGGCGACAGCTCCGTGTCAAAGACGATCATGTCCGCTCCCACCCGCATCGAGCGGATCAGCAGTTCTTCGAGCTTGCCGCGCCCGAGCACCGTCTTCGGGTCTATCTGCGGCCGCCGCTGAATGATCTTGTCGAGCACGACCACGTCGGCTGAGGTGGCAAGTTCCTCAAGTTCGGCCATCGACTCTTCCGCCTCGTCGATATATCCGGCGGTGACGCCGACCAGGATCACGCGGTCACGGTTCGTCCGGCGTGTACGCGCCGTCTGCCGCACACGGGCCATCTCGCTTTCCAGCGAGTTGATGAGCGCAACGAAATCCACATCGAGCTGCGAAGGTATGCCGGGCTCCAAATATTCGTACGGCTGAGTTTCAGCGCCGTCTTCACCGTCAAGGGCCTCGCCGTTCGTCGGCAGCAAATGCGCAGAATAGACCACGCCCGGAAGGCCGGTGGCCCTGTCCACTTGCACGATCGACATCAGGTCAAGCCTCAAGAGTGCAAGGTCCGTCAGGTCGTCCTGCGTCAGTTTTTCGCCCTGCAGATGGGTATGAACACAGCGAAGCCCGCGGAACCGGTCGGTACCGACGCGGACACGTCCGAAATCGGGCATTTCGATCGCCTTCGCGTTTCCGACCATCACATATTCGACTCGCCCTTTTCGGTCGAGGAGTACGCCGATCTGCCGTCCCGTCTCGTTAGAGATCTCGGACATCTGCCGTGCAAGTTCTTGTGAGATTATCTGGTCGGCGGGAACGCGACGCGTCGAAAGGCGTTCGATCCTTCTTATCTGGTTTGATTTGAGGCCCTGTATAAAGCCGGTAACGCTGCTGATAGACTATTGCCTCCGTCCCTCTATTATACCAAATCGTTCTCCTGTCTTCTGCCGGTGCGACGGGCCACCCTGCCATCGACAGAGCAGCCCGAGAAGGAACTGCGTAAACCTATTCCTGGTCTTCGTGGATCGTCCGCAGTCGGCTGATCTCGAATGAGCGCATTCCGTTCGGCGTTTTCACTTTGACCTCGTCGCCTTCCTCACGCCCGAGCAATGCCTGCCCGATCGGCGAAACGGTCGATATATGGCCTCGCTCGGGATCGCTCTCCTCCGACGTGACCAGCCGGTAAGTGATCTTTTCTTCCTTTTCCAGATCAAACAGCGTCACGGTCGAACCATAGGCCACACGATCTTTCGGGAGCTTTGAAATGTCGATCGACTCGACCTCCATCAGGCGCTGATGAAGTTGGCTGATCCGCGCCTGAACCATCGTCTGGCGTTCCTTTGCGGCCTTGTACTCGGCATTCTCTTTGAGGTCGCCGAATTCGCGCGCGTGTTGTATGTCCTTTGGGAGCTTGAAATTCAGCTCGTGCTCCAGCTTTTCTATCTCGTCTTGTAGTTTTTTTCTTACGGCTTCCATATCTCTATTTAATGACCACCTCTTTCGGCGACCCGAAAGTGATACCGATGTCGCGGGCCGAACGAACAAGCTGTCCGTCGACCGGGACCGTCTTGATGTTCGCACATGCCTCAGACAGCGGCACCGTTACGATCGTGCCCGCCTGCAGGGCGACCATCTTGCCCGTTTCGCCGGCCGCAAGCGCACGCACGGCACAAGCCCCGAAGTTCGTCCCGAGCATCCGGTCGAAAGCGTTCGGGCTTCCACCCCGCTGCAGATGGCCGAGCACCACGCTCCTGCATTCCTTGTCGGTCCGCTTGGCGACCTCGCGCGTAATATAGTCCCCTATGCCTCCGAGGCGAAGTTCGCCTGCGTCCTGATACATCTCGCTTTTGCCGACCTCGGTCGCACCCTCGGCGACGACGATGTTGGTAAACCTCGATCCTTGTCTTTCCCTTTCGGTCACTTTCTCGATGACCGCGTCAAAGTCGAAGGGTATCTCGGGGATCAGAATAATATCGGCGCTTCCCGCAAGTCCCGCGTGGAGGGCGATCCACCCCGTATGCCGTCCCATCACTTCGAGTACCATTACCCGGTCGTGCGACGCTGCCGTTGTGTGCAGGCGGTCCAGTGCTTCCGTTGCGATATCGATCGCCGTCATGAACCCGAACGTCAACTCGGTCGCGGCGAGGTCGTTATCGATCGTTTTCGGAACTCCGATCACGGGAAAGCCCCGCTTATGGAATTGCTCCGCG
>JAJNPX010000025.1 GCA_021155145.1 Acidisarcina sp.
ATGAGCGAAGCGAAAGAAAACAAGATCTCGGCTGCCAGTTTGCGGGCCTATGTAATGATCGGCGTGCTCGCGCTGATATGGGGCTACTTTCACTGGCAGACGCCGAACAACACGTTTCTCAAGCCTGAGAATCTTGCGAACCTATTCAGCCAGATGTCGGTCACGGCGATAATCGCGGTCGGGATGCTGATGGTGATCGTCTCCGGCAACATCGATCTTTCGGTCGGTTCGGTGCTCGGGTTTGCCGGCGGCATAGCGGCACTGAGCATTTCGAATTACGGTTTCGGGCTGGTGCCTTCGATCATTTTTGCGATCCTGGTCGGTATCCTGATCGGCGCATTTCAGGGAGCACTGACGGCGTATCTGAGCATTCCGGCTTTCATTGTTACGCTTGGCGGGCTGCTCGCCTGGCGGGGCGCGGTAAAGTGGCTGCTCGGCGGCTATACGGTCCCGGTCGCTGACGACACTTTCAAGGCGATCGGCAACAACTATGTAGAACCGGTTGCGGGCTGGGCCATTGCGGGAGCGGCGATACTCTTCATTTTGTTCCTTGCGTATCGAAATGCACGGTCGGTAAAGGACTACGGGCTCGGTGAAGCGAATTACGGCGGCGAACTGCTCAAGGCCGTAATACCGATAGCCGGCGTCATCGCTTTTATCTGGGTGATGAACGCCTACCGCGGCATACCTGTACCGGTGATGATCCTGCTGGCCGTTGCGCTGTTCGGCGCGTTCCTGACCAATTCGACCACGTTCGGACGCTACCTATACGCGATCGGCGGCAACGCTGACGCGGCCCGCCTGTCGGGGATCGATAATAAGATGCAGGTGCTAAAGGTCTATGGGCTGCTCGGGGCATTTACCGGCATCGCGGCCCTGATCTTCACCGCCCGCGTCGGCAGTGCGGCACCCGACGCAGGCGTGCTCAAGGAACTCGACGCTATCGCGGCCTGCGTCATCGGCGGAGCATCGCTGATGGGCGGACGCGGCACGGTCTTTGGGGCGTGTCTCGGCGCCCTGATCATGGCGAGCCTCGATAACGGTATGTCGCTGTTGAACGTACGCGATTTTATGCAGGACATAATCAAGGGCTCGATCCTGGTTGCCGCCGTCGGACTCGATATGTTCGGCCGCCGCGGAAGCTAGCACAGGTGGGACGAAAGATCCCGGAGAGATATGTGTGGGCGGTCGGGCTGCTCGATGTCCGGCCGGACGATGTGATCCTCGAGATCGGCTGCGGTTACGGGCACTCGATCCCGCTGATCTGCGAAAAGCTCGATACGGGACATCTAACGGCCATCGACCGTTCTGAAAAGATGACGGCCGCGGCCCGAAAGGCGAACGCAGCATACCTCGAGTCCGGTCGCGTCGAGCTGCTCCATCAGGACCTGCTCGATCGCGCGCTTCCCGCCGGGCGTTTCGACAAAATATTTCTCTACAACATCAACGTGTTCTGGATGGACCCGGCCGCCGAACTCCACGAGGTCAGGCGGCTCCTAGGTCGTGGCGGCAAATTCTATCTCTTTCATCAGCCGCCGCCGGGACTTGAAGTTGATGAATACATCGAGGCATTTGCAGCCAATCTCGACCGCTTCGGATTCCGGCAGGAACGAACGGTGACAGACAAGACTCCCGAGATCAGATCGCTGTGTATCATTTCCAGCTGCGGTTAACCGCCGATAAAGCTCATCGTTCGGCTTGCGGGTGCGTAGGCAGGATCGTTAATGTGATGGCGGGCTTCTTTCTGTAGGGTGACCGAGCGGATGAATCCGGCGATCTCGTCGTCGGATGCGCTGCTGCGAACGACGCTGCGGAGGTCGTGTTCGGCGGTCGAGAACAGACAGGTTCGGATCTGGCCATCGGCGGTCAGCCGGATCCGCGAACATGCACCGCAGAACATCTCGGTCACGGGCGCGATGATGCCGATCTCGCCCGGCGACCCGTCGGCGAACCTGTATTTCCAGGCGGTCTCGCTTCCCCTGTCCGGCTGGATAAGTTCGAGCGGAAATCTTTCGTTGATCGCGGCAAAGATCTCCTTTCCTGAAACGACCTGTTTCCGGTCCCACTCGTGGCCCGAATCGAGCGGCATGAACTCGATGAATCGCATCCCGATATTCTCGCGTCGCGCAAGGTCCGCAAGAGCCGTTATCTCGTGGTCGTTTCGGCCCCGAACGATGACCGCGTTCACCTTCACCGGATGAAAGCCATAAGCCTTGGCCGCGGCGATCGCGTCCAGCACTTTCCCGAGAGCGTTAACGCCGGTGATCGCCTCAAAATTCTTTTCGTCCACGCTGTCGAGGCTGAGTGTGACGCGGTCGAGTCCCGCGGCCTTGAGCCCCGCGGCGTGACGCGGAAGGTCGAAACCGTTGGTCGTGAGCGCGATGTCCTTGAGCTCCGGTTTAAGGGCCGCGAGTCCGGCAACGAGACTGGGGACGTCGCGCCTGATCAGCGGTTCGCCGCCGGTCAGCCTTATCTTCTCGATTCCGAGCGATACGAAGATACGCGAGAGGCGAACGATCTCTTCAAATGAAAGGATCGTTTCTTTTCGCGCAAGCGGAGGCTCGCCATTCGGCAAACAGTAGAAACAGCGGAAGTTGCACCGATCGGTCAGTGAGATACGCAGGTCGCGTATGGTCCGATTGTGAGCGTCCTTTAGCATTTCGGAGATATCTACTTTATCGCCTCCGCGAGTTTTTTTAGCAGCGCAAGCGCCTTTTCTTTGTCGGGCCGCGTCACTCCCGCAAGGAGCGCTTGCAATTCTGAGATCAGCTTCCGAAGCTCCGAGCGGTCGGAGATCTCGGCCGGGAGGTCGTACTGCGTATCCTCGGCAGCCAACGGCTCGATCCGCTCGATGATCTCCCGTACCGCCTGCGTGCTGTACTTCCCATTCGGATAGAGCCCGAGATAACGGCCGCTGGTCTCCGTGAGGATGAAGACATAGCAGTTCACATAGCCTTCGCATTCGCCGGGGATCGGATTCTGTGCGCCGGCCCACGCTATCTCCTCGGCGATCGGCAGCGTTCGGTATTTTGAATGCAGGTTCCAGAAGAGTTCTGATCGCACATACCACTGGCCCGCAGGTTCACTGTAAACGATCAGCTTATCGTTCTTCCTGAGAAAGCTCTTGTGCGGCTCTTTCTCCTGCTTCTCCATCGGGATCTTCCCGAGGGTCGCCTGCAGGCTGCGCAGGCGTTTGAATTCGAGCGCCGCGTCAGCCTCCTGATCACGTGACGGAGCCTGCGCCGAGATCGATCCGGACGCCAAAATAAAGCAAGACAACACGAGTGCGGCCGCCGCGAGCCACCGCGCGTTTCTTCTATTGTTCAAGGTACCTTGCATTTCTCTTTAATCCGGCAAGTTTAGTTCGCTTCATTGCCGATCCGCGAAAACGCTCCGCGTACTCTTCGTGTTCCATTCTATCAATACCGGCGAGCAAAAGAGATGTTTCTCCGTGCCGCGGTTCAAATCGAGGCTCATTGGTCGGCCTCTCGAACCGGTTCCACGGGCACACGTCCTGACAGATATCGCAGCCGTAGAGCCACCCATTGAGGTGCTCTGAGACCTCCGTGGGGAGCGTTTCGCCGCGGAGTTCGATGGTCGCATATGAGATGCACTTTCGCGAGTCGACGACGTATGGTTCTACGATCGCTTGCGTCGGGCAAGCGTCGAGACAGGCGGTGCACGTGCCGCAGTGATCCTCGACGACCTCGCGGTCATAATCGAGTTCGATATTCAGGATGATCTCGCCGAGGAATACCCAGGAGCCGAGCTCTTTTGTGATCAGATTCGAGTGTTTCCCGATCCAGCCGAGGCCGGCGCGGACCGCCCACGGTTTTTCCATTACAGGAGCGGTGTCGACACACGCTTTGCCTTCGGCGCCGGGTATCTCGGCCTGCATCCAGGCGAGAAGATCTTGCAACCGCCCGCGAAGAACATCATGGTAATCATCGCCCCAGGCGTACCGCGAGACCTTGCCTGTATCGGTACCGTCGCAATGCTCGTGCGGGGTGAAGTAGTTCATTGCGAGAACGACCATCGAGCGGGCCGCTGGAAATATCTCTGCGGGATCGGCACGCTTATCGGGTTCGCGTTCCATCCATTTCATCTCGCCGTGCAGACCGCCCTCTAGCCATTGCCGCAGCCGGCCAGCCTCCGGCGTGAGCCGCCCGGCGGGGACGATGCCGCATTTATCGAACCCAAGTTCGGCAGCCTTATTCTTTATCCGGTATGACAGACCCTCCACAATACCCATTATCCGACACTTGATCGAAATAGCTAAAAAAGGCCGCAGCATCTCGAATGCCGCGGCCGGAGGAGGAGTATGAGAGATCGGATCAGAAGTTGAACTTCGCACCGAACTGGAACTGCCTGGCGTCGAAGGCTGCCGTCGGACGGCTGAAGAAACGTCCGTTGCCCGCCCGCTCGCCGAAAGCATTCACATCGGTAAAGAACGGCGACGCCGAGCCTTCATTGAATCGGTTAAAGAGGTTGAATACCTCGCCGATTATATCGAGGCGGAATCTCTCGCCAAAGCGAAACGCACGCGTCAGCCGAAGATCGACCGAAGCATACGAGTGGGTGATCCCCATGTTTCGGCCGAGGCCTCCGGTGGCAAACTCGCCATCGACGATCAGCGGCGTGCATCCGGTTGTGCCGGGAACGCAGAGCGTGCCGTCGGAAAGAAGGGTGGGCCTATCGGTCTGCGACGACTGGTCGTTATTGGCGTCCACATTGGTGATGATATTGAACGGACGGCCCGATGAGATCTCGATGATAGGTGAGACGGTGAAATCAGAGAGTACCTTCTTCCAGGTGCTGCCCGAACGCCAGCTGACCGGCGAGGAGACCAATCCGCTGAACACGAACCGGTGACGCTGATCAAAGAGCGAGTTAGCCCTTTCAGCACGGAAGTTTCGGACGTTCTGCGGGATCAGCAGAGTTTGCAGATCGGACGAATCGTCTATCGAGTGGGACCATGTGTAGCTGGCAAGGAACGTGTAATTGTTGGCAAAACGCCGCTTTAATTCCACGTTCATCGCATTGTAGCTCGAGTTGCCGTCAGAGACCTGGGCATTGACCGCACCGAAGGGCGTAAAGGTTCCGGGCGTCCGGAGTGTTCCGCTTGCCGCAAGCGCCGCGTCAAGCTGCGGCTTGCCGACCGCGCCGCCGGACAATGCGTAAGCAAGAAAATAATTGGGCGCATTCGGCCGGAAGAAGTTTGCGATCGCCGGAGCGATCACGCCGCCGCGGGTAGTGACCGAGATCATACCCGGTATGGGCTGAGCGACGATATTCGTACATTGCGTGGGATTTACCGTAGCGGCCGCCTGGGTCGTGGTCGGCATCGTTCCGAAACATCGAAAGTAATTTTC
>JAJNPX010000039.1 GCA_021155145.1 Acidisarcina sp.
CCCGAGTCCCGCCAGGCGCCCCGCCATCATTACAAGGGTCTCGCCATCCTCGACCACACCCGCCTCGAGCAGAACCTTTTCGCCGATCTTCAACTGCTCTCTGGTGGACCAGGGAGTTTCGTGTACAAAAGGCTGTACGCCCCAGATGAGCGCGAGTTGGCTATACGCGTCCCGCGACGTTGTCAACCCAAACGTCTGCAGCCCCGAGCGGACGCTGGACAGACGCCGAGCCATCAGGCCCGATTCCGTGAAGACGGCCACTTTTTCGGTCATCACCTCGCGGGCGGCGTAGGCCGCTGCCTTGCATAGCGCCTGACTGGTGCGGCCGGTCGGCGGTTGAGAGAATTTTACAGGCTTTCTGAGTTCCGAAGGCTTGAGCGTCTCGGCCGAATCGATTATGCGGGCCATCGTTTCGACGGATTCGATCGGGAAGGCTCCGGATGCGGTCTCGGCCGACAGCATAACCGCGTCGGTGCCGTCCCACACCGCATTGGCGACGTCGGACGCCTCGGCACGTGTCGGATGCGGGTGCTCGATCATCGACTGCAGCATCTGCGTTGCCGTGATCACAAATTTATCCTGGGCAACCGCCTTGCTGATAATGCGTTTTTGGTAAACCGGAACAAGCTCGACGCTGGTCTCGACGCCGAGGTCGCCGCGAGCGACCATGACGCCGTCCGTTTCGGCAATGATCTCATCCAGATTCTCGATCGCTTCGGCCTTTTCGATCTTGGCGACGAGGAGCGCCCGGCCCATCGTCCGAGTATTCAGCCGCTTGATCTCTTGCTTTACCTCATGGCAATCCTGGGCGGTCCTGACGAACGAGAGCGCGATATAATCGACGTTCTGGCCCATCGCCCAGACGAGATCGTTATGATCTTTTTCCGTCATCGACGGTATCGGCAGCGGCGTATTCGGCAGGTTGATCCCTTTCCGTTCCTTCAAGATGCCGCCCGTGACGACCCGTGTGTGAACGTCCGGGCCATCAACTTCCTCGACCTTTAGTTCCAGGGCCCCGTCATCAAGAAGAATGGTGGTGCCGGCCTTTACACACGTCGGCAGGTCGGAAAAATTCGTTGAGACCTCGGTAGCGCTGCCTTCAACGTCACGAGTCGTGAGCGTAAATCGCTCGCCGGCAACGAGTTCGACCGGCTGGCCGTCCTTAAGCGTGCGCGTACGGATCTTCGGGCCCGAAAGATCGACAAGGATCGAGATCGGGAGGCCAAGCCGTTCGGCGATCGCGCGGGTGGTGCTGATCGCGGCAGTATGCTCGTCCTGGGTCCCGTGGGACATATTGATCCTAACGGCGTTCACGCCTGCGTGGATCATAGATTTGATGACGGCTTCCGTGTCGGAAGCCGGACCAAGGGTCGCGAGGATCTTTGCTCGTCTCATTGCGGCTAGTTTAACTTACTGTGGTCAAACGCTCTAAATGCGCATCAGGCATCAAACTCGCGCAGTTTATCCAGGTAGCTGGATACAGTGGCAACGAATGTCGAGTGCGACCATGTCAAAGGCGAGACCGAAACGTATCCTCCGGTGGCCGGGTCGATCTGTTCGGCGAGCACGCCAGAGGGAAGCGACCGATCAACGACCCATTCTAATATCTCAAGTGCCGGCCCCAGATCCGCTTGGGTAGAGGCTGCCGCGATGTAGTAGTCCGCCAGCCAAAGCGTGCAGATGAACCAGGGGTTGCCCGTGATCGCTTCCGACGTGCGCATATATCCGTCGTTTTGAAATCTCGCGATGCCGCCTCCGACCGAGAGTGAATCGCGGATCGCGTTCATCGTGCCCGTCACCATTGGGTCGTTCGGGTCGAAGCATCCGAGATAGAATGTGGCAAATAGCGATGCGTCAATGGTCGCGTCGGGCTCGAGGCCGCCGTTTCCGGTCGACTGCAGCGAACGCAGGAACCGGCCGTGGTCTTTGCTGTAGAGACGTGAGGCCATGGCGGCAAGTATCTCCTCTGAGGCGGATCGATACTTTTCACCGCGATCATATTCGGCAAATAGAACTGAAAAGTTCATTGCGGCCCGCAGGCCGGCGACCACGGATGCACAGGTAAACGTATGGACGCCATGGCGGTCTTCCCAGAGATTCCAGCTTGGTTTCGGGAGTCCTGTCTCAGGATCACGGTACGATTCGAGAAATTCGGCACAGGGTACCGTCAGCTTTCTGTAGAGACGATGGGCAAACTCGATGTCTCGGTAGCGCTCGTAATGCTCCCACAATGCCCATAGCACCAGGGCAGTTTCGTCCTCCTGTATCGGGACGACCTTCTCCTGCCTGTGGACGTCCCACGCCGCGTGCCAACCTGAGGCGACGGTACCATCGGCATTGTATTTCTGCAGAAAGTAGCCGTCCTTATGAACGATCTCACCGCACAGGCGAAAGAATTTGCGGGTCAGATGAGAGTATCCGGCGCGGTCGAGGGAGCTGGCGACAAAGGCTCCGTCGCGCGTCCAGAGATAACTGTAATGGTCGGTCGCGCGTTCCGTGACGTCGTAGTCATTCGCAGCCAGAACCGCTCCGTCGGCATCGATCTGCGTTTGCACTATCAAGAGCGAACGCTTGTAGAGGTCGGCGACCCGGTCCGGAATTCCGGTCAGGTCTCTTTCATTCTTGTTCACCCAGGCGCGCCAGTAGTTTCCCGTATAATCCAGGTATTGCTGTGGCCGCAGACCCAACACAAGAGTATTAAGCTGGGCAACCTGTGCGTAATCGACGCCCGCGGCGATCCAGTAATAAAATTCGAAGGTTTCCTCGGGCTCAAGCGAAAAATGGACCCCGATCGTCGAATCGACGGATCCTTCGGTGATGACGCCTCCCTGCAAGTTGCCGTCCTCGGCATCGCGCCACGTACCCTCTTTCCCTTTAAAGGCCTTTCGGCCGGTCGCGAAAGAATCGAAATGCGGTTCGGTATTGATAAGGAAATATCGGTGCTTTTTGTAGTGGATCAATCCACGGGTTTCCGGGTCGTAATACGCAGTGTCTCCAAAGCTGTTCTCGTAGATCCGCAGGTCATGATGCAAAAAAACTCGAAACTCTGTAGCCGTGCCTCGCATATT
>JAJNPX010000041.1 GCA_021155145.1 Acidisarcina sp.
CGACCATAGTTCATTTTCACCGACGGACGCGATCTCGTCGTGGTTCTTGCGCAGTTCGGCACGTCGTGCGTTAAGAGTATCGACCCCAAACTTCGATGTAGACCCACAAAGATTGATCCAGATCTGGGACCTTTCACGCCGTACTACCGTAAGCCGGTAAACCACCTCCTCAGCGTAGGCGATAAAATGCTCTGACCGTTTCTCATTGCAGAGATCTGATTGGTCGAACCGTATAGGGAGTTTCGGAAAGCTGATCGACAATTTGTGATCGCCGATCCTATACAAGGTCCAATCTATCGGAGCGTCTGTCGAAGCTTGCGGCAGAACCGTGCCGAAAAACATGAGCGGGACGAGGATCATGTATGCTTTGATCATTATGGGATTACCTCCTAGGTCCATTGAACGGCAAAAATTACGCTTGTAAGTGTAACCAATAGACTCCTCGCGACAAAATCTCTCGCTCAGCTTAAACTTCTCAAGTGTAAGCAACTATTTACGTCGATTTTTCCTCAAATGGATGTTATCATTTTCCGGATATCCGGCCCCTTGAAGTACCTAATAGGAGTGTCTTTATAGTGAATATTCGTCTCACCTTTGCTTTCGTTGTCATTTCACTTATCTTTCCTGCCGCGGCCCTAGGGCAGGTTCGAAACCCGGCCAAGACGCCGGAAAGGCCCGTTGGGGCACGCACGGCTCCGGGTGAGGTCGTAAAGTCTCAGGACATCGAGACCGATGTTGCAGAGGCGCTTGCCGTCATAGAGGGAAATCACGTCGCGGGAAAGAAGCTGGATTATAACGAGATCGTCAAATCGTCGATCGACGGTATGCTCCACACGCTCGACCCGCACTCTAATTACTTCGACGCAAAGGAGTTCGAGCAATTCAGGACCGATCAGAGCTCGAGATATTTTGGGATCGGTGCAACGATCGGGGATCTCCGCGACACCGACGGAAAGGTGATCGCGACCTATATCCGCGCGACTTTCGAGAATGCCCCGGCCCATCGGGCTGGCCTGCGTTTCGGCGACAAGATCGTCGAGGTCAACGGGACCAACGTGCTCGGGAAACCGTTCCCGGACGTTCGTAATATGCTTCGCGGTCCGCGCGGCACACCTGTAAAACTTCTGGTCGAGCGGCACGGTACCGGGAAGCGCGAGATCGTCGACATTATTCGTGATGCGGTGCCGCAGCCTTCCATACCGGAAGCATATTTGATCAGGCCCGGCGTCGGGTACATCTCGATGACCGGCGGCTTTAACCAGACGACCTATGCGGAATTTGCCGACGCGATGAAACGCCTGAAGGCTCAGGGTATGAGAGAGCTCGTCCTTGACCTGAAAAATAACGGCGGCGGCCTCGTCAGCCAGGCATATCGCGTTGCCAACACCTTCCTTTCGTCCGGGCAGACCGTATTTACACAGATCGGACGCCTCGAAGGGACGTCGGAGAATTACCGTGCCGAGAATGCCGTCCCCGAAACGATGCCCGTGGTCGTGCTCGTGAATCGAAATTCGGCCTCGGCCTCGGAGATACTCGCCGGTGCCCTGCAGGATCATGACCGAGCATTGATCGTCGGCGAAAACACATTCGGCAAAGGACTTGTGCAGAATCCGTTCCTGTTGGATTACGGCTCGATGCTTCTGCTTACGATCGCCAAGTACAAGACGCCCTCCGGCCGCGTGATCCAGAGGGATTACTCCGACGGTAACCTGTACGACTACTACACCAATGGCGGGATAGGCAGCGAACCCGGGGTCGAAACCCCGACAGGGGAAGAGGCCAAGACCGATGCCGGGCGGCCGGTCTATGGCGGCGGAGGGATCAAGCCGGATGTCCCGCTCAAGGCCGACACGATCACCGTCGAGCAGGCTCGGGCCCAGGCGAAACTTGCCGATCCCATTTTCGCTTTCGCCATGGACCTCGCGTATGGAAAGATCAAGGGATTCGAAAATTACATGGTCGATCGCCCGATCACGTTCAACTACGACATAAAGGCATCCGATTTTCCGGTAACGGAACAGTTGTATTCCGCCTTGAAACAGTACGCGGCCGCGAAGTACAAGACACCGGCGGCACAATTTGATCGCGACAGGCGATTTGTCGAGAGAACTCTGAGGTCAGAGTTGGTCACGGCAGCCTACGGGACCACATCGTCGCTTCAGGTGTTCAATGAGTTCGATACCCAGCTTTCAAAGGCGATCGAACTTGTGCCGCAGGCGAAGCAGTTGGCGATCGAGGGGCAGCGGGCAAAGGCCAATGCGGCGCGGATCCAGAGCGATATAAATAGATAAGGTCGGTACGATCTGAAACGGTGATCAAAAGGAGGGGCGTTCGGTCCCTCCTTTTCGTGCTAAAAGAGCCAGCTTATGAGCGCGTAGATACCGTAGCCGATGGCGCCGAGCAGGACGAGCAGACCGAGGATGGAAAGGCCAACTATGATCTTGAATTTGCGGTACCGATTCTCATCCGGCGGCGAAAGCTGGTTTTGAGGAAAATATGGCGGAGGTCTATTCATACCATCCAGATTATCAGCCCGGCATACCACAATCAATCAGCGCGGGACCGGCTGCTCCATCTGCCGCTGTGCCAAAAGAAAAAGTTCCGCGATCAACACGGAACTTTTCCCCTTTGAGAAGACTGGATGTCTGCTTGATATGTTGGAAAGCAGAGCGCGAAGCGTTCACAAAATCGCACCATGAAGGCTCTAGTTCTGCAGCAGCTTCTTTGCCACACCTACGAGGTTAGCTGACGGGCTAGGAACGAAAGATTATCCCTGAGCTTGACTAAGGCTCTTCGCCCCCGTCTTGTGCATTGCACATGACCTTGGTTCCCCCGCGTCGCCCGGCTTCGGACGACTTCGGTGATCAACTTTTCAACATTCGTAGAATAGCACAGCGTTTTGTCAGTTACAAGAATTTTTCCGGCAAAATCAGCGTCCCGGATAAAGATGATACAGGAGCACGTAAACCGCTACACCCGTTACGGATACATAGAGCCAAACGGGGAACACGAGCCGTGCGATCCGGCGATGTTTGTCAAATTGCCCCCTGAGAGCGCGGACCAGGGTGAGGATGACGAACGGTGCGACCCCCGCCGCGAGGATCGTGTGCGAGGTCAGGATGGTGAAATATACTGGCCTGATCAGCCCCTCGCCGGTGAATTTCGTCGGCCCGAGGCCGAAATAGTACGTGCGAATGGCGTGGTGGGTCAGGTAACAGACTAGAAACACGGTCGATACCGAGGCGGCGGTGAGCATCGATGCCCGGTGCCTGGGTATTTGCCTGGTTCGGATGAAATAAAAGCCAAGTAGGAGGAAGACCCCGCTTGTGGCATTGAGGAAGGCGTTCAGGTGCGGAAAAACGTACAGAAGGTCCATTTATTTCCAAAATGCGAGCAAGGCGATGAGGACCACCCAAAGAACGCCCATAAAATGCCAGTACCAGCCGACCGAACGGGCGAGGCTAATTCGATAGGCCGACTCACGGTCGTCGAGAGTAAGGTACCAATTCTTCAACAGGATCGTGCCGAGGGCGATCACACCTCCCAGCACATGAACGGCATGGACCGCCGTAAGGATATAGAAAAACCCGGCATAGGGGTTCCCACGCATATAGAGCCCGCGATTTACGAGGGCGAGCCAGACGATTATCTGCGAGGAAATGAAGAGCCCGCCGAGGGCGGTGGTCGCCACGAGAAACCTCTTTGACCTTTCGTGTTGGCCGCGTCGGATAGCCTTGTACGCGATCTCGTAACAAATACTGCTCGCCAAAATGATCGCCGTGCTTATCCAGACCTGAAACGGAAGGTCGAATGGTTTCCATTCCAGCGCACGATTTGTCGCCAGGACGACATATGCGCCGATCAACCCGCCGAACGTCATCAGCACGACGAGCAGCAGGAACCATGTGAGAATTCGGGACTTGTCCGGGATGAGGCCGCTTTCGTCGCCCTCCAGGTCGGGGCTGTTCTTGCCGGGGCCGTCGCCTCCGCCTCCATTGCTGCCGCCGCCATTCTGGCCGTTGCCGCCGGAGGTGCCGGCGCCGAGTACCCGCGAGCCTCTTCGCCTGATGACCTTTTCGTCTATTTCGGTTTCCGCCGTGCCGACCTGCATAGAACTAACGCTTATCCAACACCATTACCGCAAAAAGCAGCGGGAGATAGATCACCGAAACAAGAAGCAGACGCCGAGCGGTAGTCGGTGTCTTTGCCCGTGCCGCCCTGAAGCTCTCGGCCAGGAACCAGACGCCAAGGAGCACCGCGGCCGCCAGAAATGGAAGCCCGCCGAAACCCAGAAAGAACGGAGCAAGCGAAACGACCACCATCATCAGCGCGAACATCACGATCTGTCTGGATGTGATCTTGCCGCTTGGCTCGACGACCGGGAGCATCAGAATGCCGGCCTTCGCGTATTGCTCACGATACACGGTGGCGATCGCAAGAAAATGAGGAAACTGCCAGAGAAAAAGGAACGTGAACAGTGCCCAGCCGCCAAGCGTGATCTCGCCCGCCGCCGCCGTCCAGCCCATCAAAGGCGGCATCGCACCGGGTATCGCCCCGATCGCAGTCGAAACGGGTGTACGCGTCTTGAGCGGCGTGTAAAGAAACACATAGCCGATGATCACGGTCACGCCGAGCAATGCGGTCAGGGGATTGACCAGAAGGAAAAGATAGGCCTCGGCCGCGAGACAGAGCACGATTCCGAATACCAGTGCCTCGATCGGAGTGACCCGGCCGGTCGGCAGCGGACGCACCGCCGTTCTGTCCATCAGGGTGTCGGTCGATCGTTCCAGATACTGGTTCAATGTCGCGACGCCGAATGCGAGGAGGACGATGCCGAGCATCGCGTTCGCGAAAAGCGCAAAGTCGAAAGTGCCCCTGTTCCCGAGATAGAAACCGGCGGCCGACGTCAGCACCAGCATGAATGCGATGCGCGGCTTGGTCAGCTCGGCGAAGGCACCGATCCTGCTGCGAATGTTTCCCGCCGGCCCGGCGGTTATTTCTGCGGCTGCTGTTTCCATTTTGCCTAAAGCTAAAGAATAGCTTTTTGCTGCGCATTCTCAAAGCGACTTCGCCCTCCCGAAGGTTTGAGAGTCATAAAGCAAAACTTATTTCTTAAAGTGTGACAAGATAGAGATGCTGTTCTATGATTTTAGTATTAAATGTCGGCCGCAAAAGAAACTTTAGAGGCTAGGACCCTTTCTCGTGCTACATCTCAGCCGCTGCTGAACCGTTTGATCGACGGGCTCAGCTCGGTTCGCTTCGGTGTATCGCTTTTGATCAGCCTGGTGGTTCTCTCGATCATTGGGATGGTCGTGATCCAGCAGAACGTTCAGGGTTTCGATGCCTACTACGCCTCGCTGACGCCGGCCGAAAAACTCGTGTTCGGCTCGCTGGGCCTGTTCGACATCTACCATAGCTGGTATTACAACTCACTGCTGCTTATTCTCTCGCTGAATATCGTACTTGCCTCGATCGACCGCTTCCCTTCCGTCTGGAAGAACTATTTCGCCAATCCGAAAAGAACAGCGACGCGCGAGTGGATAAAGAATCAGCAGGCAACCGCAGAAATACCTGTCTATGCCGACCACGAGGCCGCGGCGGCAGAAAAGCTCGGTTCGGTTCTTGCGGCCGAGGGTTTCAAGACATCTATCTCAGAGCAGACGGT
>JAJNPX010000059.1 GCA_021155145.1 Acidisarcina sp.
CCATTCGAATTGGCGGCGAAGAATTTCACTGCCGCCAGCTTAAATTTGGCAAGGCGTTCGATTCGCCGTGAGACCGGCTATCCGGGATTGGGCGCACTGGTGCAGAGGTTTTATGAGCATTTGAGGGGGCACGCGGCTCCCGCGATCACGCCGGAACAGGCGATAAACATTGCTGTGATAAGAGACCTTTTGATCGACCAGGCGGGGATAGGGGTATCAGCGGAAAACAGACAACGACTGTGAACAGAGCCGGCAGGGCAAAATCGGATGGCCCCCCGAAGTTGTCGATCGTGCTGGCTTCGCAGAATGCAGAGGGAAGCGTCGCTGCGTGTCTCCGAGAAATCGAAAAGCAACGCAGCGGTCAGGCGATCGAAGTGGTGGTCGTGGACAATTCACTCGACGACACCCGAGGAATGGTCGAGCGCGGTTTTCCTGGAATTAAACTGATCCCGGCTCCGAAAGATAAGCTGATCCCGGAGTTGTGGGGCATCGGTGTCGGCCAAAGCGGGGGGGAATTCGTCGCCCTTTCAACCACGCATTTTGTTCCTGCGGACGACTGGATAACCGAGATAGTTAAAGCACACGAGTCCGGCGCCGCTGGCATCGGCGGTGCCATCGAAAACAGTTCAGCGGCCGGGATCGTCTCATGGGCTGTTTATTTCTGCCGGTATAGCCGTTACATGCTGCCGTTCGCCGAGTGCAAGACACACGATTTTGCCGCGGACAACGCGTCCTATAAGCGAATTGAGCTGGATCGGGTCAAAGACGCAATGAAAGACGGCTTTTGGGAGGTCCGTGTGCACGAAGAAATGCAGCGCGCAAGTATGGAGCTGCGTCTGAATCCGAAGATCGTCGTCTATCACCAGAATTCGTTCAGTTTTTCCGATTTCATTTCTCAGCGATTCCAGCACGGGAGAAAATACGGTTTCGATAGAAGTTCCACGATCCCCAATTGGCAAACGGTGGTCCTTATCTTGTGTTCGCCGCTGATCCCGCTGATCTATTTGTACCGGATCGCCACTCGTGTGCTCGCCCGACGGCGAAATCTTTATAAATTCGCGTTATCCCTTCCGATATTGATCATTTTTCTTTTTAGCTGGTCGCTTGGCGAGCTCCGCGGATATTTGGAGAGGCCGGCAGAGGGCTGACAATGGCTAGCAAGGGTGGTGGAAAAGCGACGCGCGTATCGTTAGTGATCGTATCGACCAGGTCTCATTCGTCATTGAAAGCCAGCCTGGACGCGATCCTCGCTAACGATCTGAAGGATGTCGAAATTATCGTTGTCGACTGTTGTTCAGACGAGGAAATGTCCGTTCTTGTCAATTGCTATCCCTCGGTTACGTTTCTTCGCGCGTCGGAAGAGGTGTGTTCGCCGCTCCTGGCCGGAGCGGGATTAAGCCGCGCTTCGGGAGAGATCATCGCAGTCACGGATACGTGTTGTCTAGTGAGTTCAAGTTGGGTTGCGAACCTCGTTAAGGCTCACTCTTTGAGATCGCTTGTCATCGGCGGGTCTGTGGAACCGTTTGGAAGGATGAACTTGCTCGATTGGTCCGCTTATTTTTGCGATTACGGTCAGTTTATGCATCCGCTGCAGGCGGGACCCGCCAATGTGCTACCGGGGAACAATATTTCAATGAAACGTCCCGCGTTGGCCAAACACGCTGAATTGGTGAGCCCCGCCTTCAGGAAAACTCTTTGGTGCGAAAAGCTTAGAAGCGTCGGGGAGCAACCGCATTGCCAACCCGCCATCAAGACCTATTTTGCTGGTTCGGTACGAATGGTTCCGTTCCTATCTCGGCGATACCGTAACGCCCGCTGCTTTGCTTCTATCAGGTCCAAGGAGATGACGAAGGTCCTGCGACTTTTCTATTTCGCTGGGGCACCCTTACTCGTGGTTGTTTTACTCAAAAGGACCATAAGTTCAATTCTCCCGAAAAGGCGTTACAGGAGGCAACTCATTCTTTCAGCGCCATTTCTCGGGCTCGCGTTCGTTGTTTGGTCGCTGGGCGAGGCTCTGGGATATTTGACCGGTTCGTGTCACGGTTGTGATCGATCCGTGACATTTACTCCCGCAGGACGACAACGATCGATGACGGCCGGTCTTTAAGAATGGTTTCGGTGATCGTGGTTTCCGTGCTCGGGTCTTCTTACCTGGACAGGTGCCTGGAAGCCCTACATAGACAGCACGGAGAGTTCGATCTGGAGATCCTCGTAGTCACGCCCCATAGAGACGAAACCGTGAACCGGATCGAACGCAAATTTCCCGATGTTAGGTTGCTCACGTCGAAGTCCCGGATCGGAATTCCGCAGCTAAGGGCACTTGGCTTGTCGCATGCGGCCGGGGAGATGGTCGCTATCACGGAGGACTACTGCATCCCGGCCGAGAACTGGTGCATGGAGATCATTCGTGCGCATGAGCGGGGTTACGACGTCGTGGGAGGTGCTATCGAGAACGGCAGCAGCGATACGTTGGTCAACTGGGCCGCCTTTTTCTGCGAGTATAGCGAGCGAATGATGCCTGTCCCGGACGAGAATGTTGGCGGCTTGGCCGGAAATAATACCTCATACCGGAGAGAGGTCTTCGAGAAAATAGATGAATCAGTCGTTCACGATCGATGGGAGTATTTCATTCACAGGGAATTTAGAAAGCTAGGTGTGGAGATGCGCTCGGTTCCAACAATGGTCGTTCACAAAACGAAAGAGCATCGCTTCATCCCATTCATGCGGGAGAGGTTTCATTTCTCGCGTTCATTCGCCGGCATGCGCGGCCGTTTAATGCCGCTGCCCGTGCGGGTTCTTTATGCTCTTTCGTGTCCGCTCCTGCCGTTCGTTATGACCTGGCGGATCGCACAACAGGTTAGGAGGAAAAGGCGATCAGGCTACCACTTTTTGCGGTCGTTGCCACTTTTGTCTCTTTTCATGGTCAGCTACGCAGGCGGGGAAGCGAGCGGTTACCTTTTTGGGGCAGGAAGCAGTTTGGAGAAAGTGGAGTGAACAGTTCGCGACCGTCGCAGCTCTCGATAGTAGTTGCTGCGTGGAACAGCCCGGAGTTGCTCTCTGCGTGCCTGGCATCCCTCGAAGCGCAAGTTAGGGATCTCTCGACCGAGGTGATCGTTGTCAGCAATTACGATTGTCCATCGCAGTTGAAACAGCGTTTCCCGTTTGCTCGATTCGATCGTGAGTGCGACACCGCAATAGTTCCCAAGCTGCGCACCCAAGGCGTTCTCAGATCGGCCGGGCAGATCGTCGCTATCCTTGAAGATCATTGTACGGTCGGTGAGGGATGGTGTGCAGAGATAATAAGGTCCCACGAATTGCCATATTCGATAGTCGGAGGGTCGGTGGAAAACAGCTCAGATCAAAGGGCTTTGGATTGGGCGGTTTACTTCTACGACTACGGCAGATTCATGTTGCCCGACACGCCTCGCGTAGTCGCCTCCCTTTCAG
>JAJNPX010000087.1 GCA_021155145.1 Acidisarcina sp.
CATTACCGTCTCTCTCGACGACCCCGCCGATATATCGACCACGGTGCCGAAATTCCTCGGCCAAATGAAGGCAGGTATGCCAGCTTATCTCCTGAAAACCCCTGACGAGAGCGCCGTCATTTCTTCGGTGTCAAAGGATTGGCGTGGCGGAATGCCCTTCACAGCCCTTTACGGCTCGGACGGAAAGCTTGCATATTTTCGCGAGGGAAAGGTCGTGATGGACGTCTTGCGGGCCGAGCTTGATAAGCTCCTCTCGAGTCGGACAGCGTCTGATGGAAACGACATGTTCGGATCCGATATCGCCGGAAAGTAGAAAGCCGCCACGGAACCTCCGAAGCGGCTTCTCGACTATGTTCAATCGTAATTAAAGTGCGCTGATCGTTACCGTACGCCGCCCGAAACGTCTTGCCTCGGCACAGCTTGCCATCCAAATATCGATCTTTCGCCCTTTGATGCGGCCGCCTGTGTCTGAAACCAGATACTCGCCGCTGTACTGCCCGGCACCGATTTTGACCCTGCTTCCGAGCCGCAATATTCTCGGGTCGGCCGCTATCAGGCCCTTACGAACGCCGTGGCCAAGAGCCGTTTTACCTCTCAGGCAATAAGCAGTGGCTGTAAAGCTGCCTCTGCTCGAACCTGCGGTGCTGCGTGTCGAAACGGTCTTTTCGACGTTATTGCCCTTTACCTTTTTATTCTTATCTTGATCCTGGTCTTTGTCCTGGACCAGTTTTTCAGTACCTTTATTCGTATTATTAACTGCTTCTTTTAAATCTATATTCGAATCAACAACTGCTTTAACTACTTTCTGCGAATCCTTCGCTGAACTGAGGGCTTCCGGGGCTTTCGTCTGTGCGTATAAGAATACGACGCAAAGACTGAGGACCGTCAGAATGGCTCCTCCTCTGACGAATTTGTTCATTTGTAACTCTCCTGTCAAAAACGTTAACCAAACATACGAAGATGGAAAAGGAAGAAAAACCGGCATCTTCCAATTAACCCATCTCGCGCGGGAAGAATGTCTAGCTAACCGTGGTGGCGGCGAATTCCGCCAGTTTCGGGCGATAATGCCTGAAACAATTTGATAGGCTATCATCCGAAGTAGGGGCTGTCCAACCCGGAAAATGCCCGCAAACTGTTCATTCTGTTACAATTGTTGTGTTTTAAGGCGCTTACGGGTGGCAATTTTTCTCAGTTTTGATAGACTCTAGTGCCATATCCGTCGGCGATATTGCCGATATCCGACGATTTCGCAGCCGCATCAACAAATACTCCGAGGAAGCAAATATGCAGGACCGCCGACACGGTGCACGACACGCGATCTCTTTTCCCATCAGGGTCCGTTGGAAGGACGAGGCCGGAAAGGAGGTTTTTGAAGAGGGCCTGACGGAGAATGTCGGCCCCGCCGGCACGTTGATCTATCTGCCCAGAAAGCTGCCAAGCGTCGGGGCCAAGGTCGAGCTTACCGTCGTCGAAAACCCGGACGATGAGGTGACCGTCTCGGCCGAGGTGATCCGCCTCGAACGCAATGCCGCCCATCCGCAGGTCGCGCTTAACCTGACCGAGGGCATGCGTGTCTGGAAAAAGAAGGTCTGGGACCTCGCCGGAGAAACGATCGCGGGCCAACAGCCGGAAGGCGACGACGACTGGTAGGCCGATCCAATCACAATATGAAGATACTGGTTCTCGGCGCCGGCCGTATGGGACACGGGGCTGCCTTTGATCTGATACACAATTCGCCCGAGGTCGAATCGGTCACGATCGCGGATCTCGATCTGGAAAAGGCCGAAGCGGTGGCCAGGGCCGTGAGCACCGACCGCATAAAGGCGGCGAAGATCGACGTCTCGAACGAGGCCGACGCCGCGCGGATCATGGCTCCGCACGATTCGGCTATCTCGTGCGTCAACTATTGGTACAACGAATCCCTTTCGCGTGCAGCGATCGGGACAGGGACGAATTTCTGCGACCTCGGCGGCAATAACTACGTTGTCGATTCGCAGCTTGCTCTGGATGACGAAGCAAAGGCGGCCGGGATCAGTATCATTCCGGATTGCGGCCTCGCCCCCGGAATGGTATCCATCCTGGCAATGCACGGGGCGAAGCAGTTCGAGACGCTCGACGAGATCCGCATCCGTGTCGGCGGATTGCCGCAAAACCCGCAGCCGCCGCTAGATTATCAGTTGGTCTTCAGCGTGGAAGGCCTTATCAATGAATACGTCGAGGTCGCGCGGGTCATTCGCGACGGCAAGATCGGGGAAGTCCCGTCGATGACCGAACTCGAATCGCTTTCGTTCGATGGGTTTCCGCCGCTTGAGGCCTTCCAGACCTCGGGCGGCACGTCCACGCTTCCCGACACGTTTCTCGGCAAGATCAAGGAACTCGATTACAAGACCATCCGATACTCGGGCCACTGTGAAAAGTTCCGGGCGATGATCGAGTTGGGTTTGTGTTCAAGTGAGGAGATCGTTTTGTCAGAACCGGGAGCGGTAGCGACCGGATTTAGCCCGCGCAAGCTGTTTGGCGATCTTCTGCAAAAGCATCTCCCGGCCGACGGCCCCGATTACGTCCTTGTCCGCCTCGAATTCACCGGCGCCCCGAAGGCCGACCAATCCGAAATCCAAGATCCAAAATCCAAAATGCTGCGGTACGACATCGTCGACCGCTTCGATCCCTCCACAGGCCTTTCGGCGATGATGCGCACCACCGCCTTTCCCGCGTCGATCATCGCCCAAATGATGGCCCGCGGAGACGTCTCACGACGCGGAGCAACGCCCCAGGAACTCGCCATCGACCCCGACAAGTTCGTAGCTGAACTCGCCCGGCGAGATATCGTGCCTAAGATCTATTAACTAAACCCGATCTGAATGGTTGGGATCTAAACAAAGGCAAAACAAAAAAGGCCTGCCAAAAAGGCAAGCCCCGACCATACAAAACTTATCTTCAGGCGGTAAGTCCGACCAATCTCGGATTTGCCTTCTTTTTCAGGAGCTTGCGCAGTTTTATGCGGGCTTTGTGAAGTTGTGATTTTGATGTGCCGACCGAACAGCCAAGTATCCGTGCAACTTCCTCGTGTTCAAATCCCTCTACGTCGTGCAGGACGAATACATTCTTGTAGCCGTCGGGTAGCTGGTCGATCGCATTTTCCAAGGCGATCTTGTCGACGATCGGCATCTTGTTCGGATTCGATGTGCCGGCGACGATCTGGTCCGGTGTATCACCTTCTTCCGTGGTCTTTTCGAACTTTACGTTTCGCTTCCTGAAGTGCATCAATACCTGATTGACCGTCATACGGTGAAGCCACGTCGTAAAGGCCGAGTCGCCGCGAAAACTGCCGATCTTCCGGTAAAGCTGGATGAAGACATCCTGAGTCAGGTCTTCGGCTTCGTGAGCGTTCTGGAGCATCCGAAGGCAGATCGAATACACCCTGCGGTGATGCCGCTGATAAACTTCCTCAAAGGCAACCATATCACCGCCTGCTGCCGCCTGCGTGAGGTCGTAATCCTTGACCTTGTCATATGCAAGCGTCTTACCCGCGTCGCTGCTGACCGACTTACCGCTTATCACCGGGAAATTTAGTGTTTCTGCTGTCATTTCCATGTTCCCCCTTGATCACCTTCTTCAAGCGCCGTGCCAGATCGATCGCGTTTGAATGTCGGCATACTATTAGACGCTGAGAACTTAATTTTGTTCCTTATTTACGGCATAGTTTACGGGCATACCTTCGAATTCGACCGTCATCTAAGTTGAGATTCAGTCTAACCGATGTGCAGTCAATGCTTCATTCCTGCACGAAATAGTGTACGTACCGAATCAATACGATTGTAGCGCCTATTGCGCCATGCTACGATTATTATTGCTATTGACCAGCGGGTTTATTCCGGTGCTTGATCGCACCTCTCTATGAAAAGGCTTAGCAGTTATCTTTTTTTCCTGTTGATAACGATCGCCGTCGGTCAGGGTGCCGCTTTTGGCCAGCAGGGCGGGTACAAGAGCCAGGAGGTCGCGGAGAGCGACGGCATCCCGGTACTTATCAAACACTTGCCTGATTGGGAGGCGGTGCGGGGCAGAGCCAGCCTGACCAATTCTATCGAGGAAATTAGGAAAGAATTTGGCTCACCCGAGGTTCTTAACGGGTTCGATCTGAACGGCGGGGCCGAGGCGGCTTTCGCTTCATACCCTGAGGGAAAGCTGCTCCTGATCGAATTTCCCACGCCGCAAGGCTCATCTGCGGCGGATGCGGCGATCCAGGCTCGTATCGGAGCAACCCCAAATGTTGTGTATCGCAGGATAGGAAACTACAACGCACTCGTTTTCGATGCCACTGAACCGGCGAATGCAAATTTGCTGCTCGACAAGATCAGCTACGGCAAGACGGTCCAATGGCTTGGCGAAGATCCTTTTCTGCTACAAAAGTTCGAACGCTACATCGCAAATACCGGCCGCGATGTCGCCATATCGACGGTACTTTTCATTCTGGGGATCTTTGCAACCGCTATCCTTCTGGGCGTCGGCTCCGGTTACGCATATTTCCGGTTTCGTGAACAGCAGCGCTCACACCGCACTGCATTTTCCGATGCCGGAGGGTTGACTCGGCTCAATCTGGACGATCTTTCCGACTAGGTTACGGAAGATGCTCGACCAATCTCTCTATATCTTCAACCGTATTGTAGAAATGCGGAGAGATACGTAAGCGATCGTTCCGGGGACTCACGATAATGCCGTGCTCCTGAAGTTGTCTTGCTATCTCGCCGCAATGGATCCCGCCGGTGTGTTTCAGGCAGACGATCGCCGATCGTTCACCGGGCGCTCTGGAACTCACGATAGCGTAAGGCGTTCCCGCAAGCATTTCGCACAGATGATCGGTCAGGCCCCCGAGGTATGCCTCGATCGTCTCGAGGCCGGTCTCGGTCAACAGTTTCAGGCTCTGTTCGAGGCCATAGAATAACGACGAACAGCCGGTACCACTTTCCCACGCAAGTGCAGAACTCTGCCAGGGCTGTTCCCGGTCTTCGAAATCCCAAGGGGTCTCGACGCTGATCCAGCCCGTGAGTGTGGGTTCGACAGCCCGGCGGGCGCCATCGGAAAGATATAGAAATCCGCAGCCTTCGGGACCGCAAAGCCACTTATGGCTGGCTCCTGCTGCAATATCGACACCGAGAGCCGGAAGGTCAAAGCCGCGAGCTCCGAGCGCCTGAATGATATCGACCGCAAATAAAGCCCCCACAGCGTGTGCTGCTTCCGCAAGGTGCTGAAGATCGGCCTGAAAACCGCTTGCAAATTGGACCGCGCTGATCGTGACGAGCCGAGTACGCTCATCGATCAGCGACTTCAATTCTCCCAACTCGATCCGTCCGTCCCGTTCGGGGCATAGCCTGAGCTCGACGCCGTATTTATCTCGAACACGCCGCCACGGATAAAAATTTGCCGGAAACTCGCCGGCAAAACTGACGATGTTGTCCTGGGTGTTCCAATCAAGGCCGTTGGCGATGGTGGCAAGGCCGTCCGAGGTATTTCGCATAAATGCGACGTGCTCGGCGCCGACATTTAGCATCGAAGCAAGAAGAGCACGTGCACGATCCTTGGTTGCGATCCAATCGGTATAGTGTTCCGTTCCGTGGTGGGAGACGTCGTTCAATTGGGACATCACCGCCTGAACGGCCGTCGTGGGCGGCGGCGAGACAGCGGCGCTGTTCAGATACGTGTACTCGGTCGCTGCCGGAAAAAGTGCTCTGATCGATTCGTTCATCTATCTTCGTTTTGACAAAATGATCCGCCGTAGCTAACGTTGGTTTTGGTGACCGCCGATCTCGGCCATAGCCTTTGAAAGCCCTGATTATGCCCCTTTTTTCATCGAAAAGACAATATGACTTCGGAATGCTCTCGTCCAATGACGACCGCGGGATCGAGAAACGCGACCTTCGGAAGGAAGCATCCCGGAATTTTTGGTGGGAATCGCTTCGCCTGATCAGAGACGTATTTCTGATCATCGTCGTATTTATCCTGGTCGGGGTCTTTTTTGTCCAGCCGGTCGTCGTTGATGGGAGCTCGATGGTACCGCAACTCCATGACGGCGAACGCCTCCTGGTGAATAAGTTCATCTATTACGACATCAAGAGTGTGAGTTTCGGACATCTTGAAAGGGGCGATATCGTCGTTTTCTGGTTTCCCGAGGACCCAGGAAAAAGCTATGTAAAGCGGCTCATCGCATTCCCCGGCGAGACGGTGGAGGTACGTGACGGCAAGGTCTTTATCAACGATGTCGAGCTTGTCGAGCCATATCTTGATGAGGAACATAATCGCTCGAAGATCTCGTTTGACCGGCAGGTCGTCAAGAAACACTCCTATTACGTTATGGGCGATAACCGGGATAACTCTGCCGACTCCCGTTATTGGGGATTCGTCCCGGAGAAATATATATACGGGCGGGCATTCTTTCGTTACTGGAAGCCGCAGGACATAGGGTTCATCGAGCACGGCAGTTACCCGGAAATGCCCGCGGCCCCGCTCGACGATATGAGGGCAGGCGACGAACCGGAAGAAAAGTAAGGAAACGGTTAACGATGAGTGAACGGGTGAAAGCTATCTTGGTACTCGAGGACGGAAGGGCATTTGAAGGTATCTCCTTTGGCGCCGACGGCGAAACGTTCGGCGAGATGGTCTTTAACACGTCGATGAGCGGCTATCAGGAAATATTGACCGACCCGAGCTATGCCGGCCAGATCGTCTGCATGACATATCCGCTGATCGGAAACTA
>JAJNPX010000098.1 GCA_021155145.1 Acidisarcina sp.
GTGAAGGATCGCAAGATGCTCGTTGACGAAGCATCGTCGAGGTTTTCTGACGGGATCATCGTAACGCAGCCGTTTACGTTTGCGAAGGGGCCGGTCATCGCCCAGAGCGAGCTTAGCCGCTACGCCCTGCTTGATGGCTACCAGACGGGATGGTCACGTGGAAGATATACGCTGATCATTGAAGTTCAGTCGATCGACGGCGTACAGAATAATGTGTCGGTGAACGCGAAAGTCGAAGGCCGTGCCGGGAACGGGCTGACAATGGAATGGACCTCGCTTCAAAGCTCAGGACTTGCGGAGGACGAGTTTCTAAAGGTGCTCGTCGAGGCAGTAACAGGTATGTCCCTCGATCCCGTTCAGGATGTTCCGAAATCTAACGAATAGATGACCCGTTTGATCCAGCTAGGATTCATTTTCATTTTGGCGGCATTTGCCGCGGTCTCCGTGAGCGCTCAATCATCGCCGCCCGCACCGTGGCCGTTCCCCGATTCGGAACGAAGGCGAGATGAAGAGAGCCGCTTTATCAAAGAGATGCTGGCAAAACAGCAATCCGAGAGGGAAAAGAAGGAATATAGGGCAATGCTCGAGCGGGGTGAACGAGCCTTGAACATTGCTTTGGACCTTGAAAAGTCGGCCTCGACAGGAAGAAAACTTTCGGTAGATGAACGAAAGCGATTGGATGAGCTGACCGAGTTGATCGCAAAGATCAGGGATGATCTCGGCGGTGATGACGACCTGGACAAGGAACCTCTGCCAAAGAAACTCCGCCCGCGTGGGGTTCGCGAGGGCTTCGCCGCTTTGACAAAGTCAACGGCATACCTCGTCGATGAATTGAAAAGGTCGACCCGTTACAGTATTTCGATCGTCGCGATCGAGACCTCAAACGATCTGATCAAACTGGCCCGTTTTCTCAAACTCGCGAATTGATAAAGCTCAGCTTCGAAAAATCTCGATCGATCGAGCGATCTCGAAATATCGGGATCGCGGCTTTTGCTTTTCTGATCCTCCTCGGCGCGTTTCAAAGTGCCATCGCCCAGAATGAGGACGAAGAGCTTCGCGTAGATTCCTCGATCGTACTTCTCAACGCCTCAATCACCGACGGTGGCGGACGCCACGTAAGCGGGCTCCGACAACCTCAATTTCATGTATTCGAAGACGGTGTCGAACAGCCGATAGAGTATTTTTCGGCGGAGTTGACGCCATTCGCCGCGGCGATACTCCTGGATACGTCCGGCAGTATGGAAGAACGTGTAAGCATGGCACGAGCGGCGGCGATACGCTTTCTGGACCGCTTGAGGGAAAGTGACAGTGCGGCCATTTACCGTTTCGATTCAAAGGTAGAGATCGTTCAGCCTTTCTCGAACAGTCGGGACCTGACGCCGGCCGCGTTCGACCTCAAGGCGGACGGAATGACTCGCATGAACGACGCGGTTTACGAAGCCGCAGTTGCACTTTCCAATCGCCCCGAAAAGCGGCGGGCGATCATCGTACTCTCTGACGGGCAGGACACGATGAGCGGGCGATCAATGGATAAGGTCCTGAAGTCGGCATTAGCTGCCGACATTCTCATCTACACCGTGGATATGTCGCCGGTCGGGAACAGCAAACGAGCGCAGAACCAGGCCGCTCTGAAGCAACTGGCCGAAAAGAGCGGGGGGACGTTTATCGATACTCCGGGCGGCGCAGCTATGAGAGATGCTTTCGAAAAGATAGCCAATGAACTCGGCACGCAATACACGATCGGATACTCGCCTTTAAATACCAAGAAGGACGGCAAATGGCGCAGGATCGAACTACGCGTTGCAAAACCGGGCCTTTCCATCCGGACCCGGCAAGGATATACGGCTGAGAAAAAGTAAGTGACTTAAATGAGATCGCGGGACGTCTTGTTTCGAGCCTTGTCGTTGTAGCGTTCCTGAGCGAAGCCGATAAGCTCATCCAGCACCTGCGAAAATGGCTTGCCGCTTCCCGCCCACATCTTTGGGTAGCCCGAGGCGTCGGTCAAACCCGGCATGGTGTTGATCTCATTGACCAGAAGCGCACCGTTATCGGTCCGTAAGAAAAAATCGACCCGCGAAAGGCCCGACCCATCGATCGCCTTGAACGCGGCTATCGCCATCTCCTGGATCTTATTCGACAGTTCCCGAGATAGCGGTGCGGGTACGACAAACTCATTATTTCCGGTTCCTTCGTACTTTTCCTTGTAATCGAGAAACGCCTTTTCCTTGTTCCTGATAATGTACTCGCCCGGGAGACTCGCCTGCGGAACATCATTGCCCAGGACGGCGCACTCGATCTCCCGCATCTTGAGGGCTTCTTCAACGAGCACCTTTCTGTCGAATTTCGCGGCCTCATCGATACCGAGGCGGAGGCCGCTTCGATCATCCGCTCGCGTGATCCCTACAGAAGACCCAAGGTTCGCGGGCTTTACGAACGCAGGGTAGCCTACCGACCGCTCGATCTTTTCTATGACCTTCTCCGGCATTGCATCCCAGTCAGATCGAAGAAACCAATCATATCTACAGATCGGGAGGCCAGCGCGAGCGAACAGCGCCTTCATTGTCACCTTATCCATCCCGCAGGCCGAGGCCAAAACTCCGCAGCCTACATACGGTATGTCAGCCAACTCGAACAAGCCCTGGATCGTGCCATCCTCGCCGAAGGTGCCATGCAGGACAGGGAATGCGACGTCAATCCGGTGGACCGTCTCCGGGCTCGATCCCCTGCCCAGATTTGCGAGCCCGCGGTGCTTCGGATCACCGATAAACGCGATCGACTCTGCCCTTATCTCATTTACATCCTGCCGGATCAATTCGGCGGTCTCGATCGGAAGAAGAGACGCCGAGGTAGATGGATCGAGCCAACTCCCCCTATGATCAATGGCGATCGGAACCACCGAATACTTGTTCTTATCGATCTGCTCGATAACGGCACGGGCCGAACGCACCGAAACCTCGTGTTCGCCAGACCGACCGCCGAAAATTATACCGATCCGTGTTTTCATAATGGATCCCGATCAAATGATGGTCTTGCCGAGGGCCGAAAGTATGAGTTCGATGGCCAACTCGACGGTGATATTACTCTGATCCAAAAGCGGGTTGACCTCAACGATCTCGAACGAACGCAGTCCGCCGTGTTCAGCAACGACCTCGAGGGCCAGATGGGCTTCACGATAGGTTGCCCCGCCGCGAACCAGCGTTCCTGAACCTGGAGCAAACCGCGGGTCGATCATATCCACATCAAAGGTTACCGCGAATCCTCCGGGTGCCTGAGATGCGATGGCGATCGCGTCTTCCACACAAGCGAGCATACCGCGCTTATCGATGTCGCTCATCGTAAAGAACTGCTCGCGGAGGCCATGGGCCCTGATCCGATCTCTTTCGCCGGCGTCAAGATCTCTGGCGCCGACATGAGCAAAATACTTCTTATCGAGTTTAGGAGCCGAGCCGCCCAAGTTTACTAGCGAATCCGGACCCTCGCCGAGAAGGATCGCAAGCGGCATCCCGTGAATATTTCCGGAACCGGACGTTTCCGGCGTATTTATGTCCGCGTGGGCATCGAACCATATCAGGCCGACCTCTTCGCCATTCGAACGAAAATGCTCGGATACCGCCGAGAAACTCCCGATCGCGATCGAATGGTCGCCGCCGAGAATCACCGGCAACCTGCCGTCGCGCAGAACGTCTCCGACAGAATCGAACATCTTCTCACACGATTCGGCTATCTCTTTCAAAAATCGCGGATTCGCATGTTCAGCCGATGCCTCGGGGCGGACGATCTCCACGTTCCCAAAATCACGAACGTCGTAACCGAGATCTGCGATGTGCTCCGTCAGACTGGAACCTCGCACCCTTGAAAGCCGCATTGCCTCGACCCCCAGTTCGCTGCCGGTCTTCCCGGCTCCAAAGCCAAGTGGAACACCTATGACCCCAACCGATCCTTTCTCTGCCATTACTACAAACTCTCTCCAAACCTATTCGCAAAGAGGGCCGTCAACTCCTCAAGGGCCTGCTCCTCATCCTCTCCATCGACCGAAACGAGCAACTCGGTTCCGATCGCCGCTGCCAGAGTCAAAACGCTCAAGATCGACTTGGCATTTGCTGTAATA
>JAJNPX010000256.1 GCA_021155145.1 Acidisarcina sp.
GCCGTGCAGGTTTGCCAGAATAACGGGCACGTCGCCGCAAAACTCCCAGATGATCTGCCGGCACGCTCCGCACGGCGGGGTCAGATCCTCGGTATCGGCGACTACCGCGATCCGGCCAAACTTGGTGACGCCGCTCGAGATGCCTTTCCAGATCGCAACGCGCTCGGCGCAGACGGTAAGCCCGTAGCTTGCCGATTCAACGTTGCCGCCGGTATAAATTACGCCGTCTTCCGTTTCGACCGCGGCGCCGACCTTGAAATTGGAATAGGGCGCGTAAGCCTTTTCGCGGCCTTCCTTCGCGGCCTCTAAAATCTCTTGTTCAGTATGTTTCATTATTTGTACGGCTTCCAATTATACGGGTGCCGCTTCCTGCTGGTTCAGTTTCTCGCGGATCATTCCGCAGAGGAACTCGATGGTGATCCCGGAGTTCGAGCCTTCGGGAACGATGATATGAGCGTTCCGTTTCGATGGTTCGACGAATTCAAAATGCATCGGGCGGATCGTACGCTCGTACTGGTCGAGTGTCCGTTCCCAGGTTCGGCCGCGTTCCGTTATGTCACGGCGCATCCGACGCATCAATCGGACGTCATCCGGAGTGTCGACAAAGATCCGGATATCGATGAGGTCGAGCACTCTGGGCTCTGAAAAGATAAGGATCCCCTCGACGATAACAACGGGCTTTGGCTCGATCAGTTCGATCTCGTCCGTACGAGTGTGGGTCCTCATGTCGTAAATGGGCATTTCGACCGTCAATCCCTGTTTCAGGCGGATCAAATGATTGACGAGCATATCGCTGTCGATCGAATCCGGATGGTCAAAGTTCGCCTGATGACGTTCGTCGAGCGGCATGTCGCCCAGGTTTCGATAGTACGAATCCTGCTCGACAAGCACGACCTTTTCACGCCCGACCGTATCGACGATCGAACGTGCGATGGTCGTCTTTCCCGAGCCTGTTCCTCCGCAGATGCCAATTATCATTGTTCTTCGTTTTTGGTTTTTGGTTTTTGGACGTTCGAAGTTCCGATCCTTGAAAGGTATGCGTTTAAAGATGGACCCAACTGATCGATCAAAGGTTTGAGTTCCTCTATTTGCTCGGCTGTGAGCAGGTTCCGCTTGTACGCTCGACGAAGCCAGTGCTGAGTTTCTTGTAACGAGCCACGAGCGATCCGGACAAATCGTTTATTGTCCGCATGGCTACCGCGGCCCTCGCCTTCCGATATATTGGCTCCGATCGAATCTACTGACCGGATCAACTGCTTTCCCACGGTGTCAGTCGCAAGATTGTTCCAACCCAAGACTATCGTCCAAACCTTGTCGGCCAGGATTTCTAACATCTGGTAAACACGCAACTCCACAAATTTTGTTCTCATGCTGACAACGAATCCAAAAACCAAAGACAAAAAACTAAAGGCTAATACGCTCAACCATCCGTCTCAAAAGTTGCTTAAATACTTCAGCAACCCGCGCACCCGTTTCCATCACCTCTTCGTGGTCGATGCTCTCGCCGGTCATTCCCGCCGCAAAATTGGTGATGCACGAGATGCCCAGCACTTTCATTCCCTGGTGGCGGGCGGCGATCGCTTCGGGAACGGTGGACATCCCGACGGCATTAGCGCCGAGCTGACGATACATCCGCACTTCCGAAGGCGTCTCGTAGGTCGGCCCCGAAAGCGCGCAATAGACGCCGCGGTGCAAGAGGTCTCGTTTTGTCTCGTCGAGCCCCTTTTCAAAACGTTCATGCGCAAGGGCGGTCGCCTCTTCGTCCGCCAGATGCTGAAGGCCGCGATCGTACACGTGGGTCATATCGGGAAAGCGCGGACCGAAACGCACATCGTTCGGGCCTCGGAGCGGATTCACCCCCATGCAGTTCAAATGGTCGGTTATCAGCATAAGGCTGCCGGGCGGATACTCCGGTTCGAGGCTGCCGGCGGCATTGGTCAGGATGACGTTCTCGACGCCGAGCCTGCCGAATGCCCGCATCGGGAACATTACCTGTTCCATCTCATATCCCTCGTAGTAGTGAAACCGGCCTTGTTGAACCGCAACCCTGACACCAGCCACCTCGCCGAGCACGAGTTTTCCCGCATGGCCCTCGACGGTCGAGCGGGCGAAGTGCGGTATCTCTTCGTACGGAATGCTGACCGCGTTCTCTAATTCGTCGGCAAATGCACCCAACCCGCTCCCAAGCACGAGTGCGGTCCTCACCTGAGCACTATATCTGGACCGAATGAATTCAGCGGCTTCTGCGGCGTTCTCGTAGGTCATCTTTCTTAGTTGCCTTTCTTATACGGAATTCCCAACGCCTTCGGTGCCCGCGACAGGCCGATGAAGCCGGCAAGCACGATGATCGTCAGCACGTACGGGATCATCTGAATGAACTGGACCGGTATCTCGTCACCCGAAGGAAGCTTGACCACACCCTGTAGCTGGATCGCGAGTGACTCAGTAAAGCCAAAGAATAGACAGGCGATCAGGACCGGGATCGGTTTCCATTTGGCCAGTATCAGAGCCGCAAGGGCAATGTAGCCCCGTCCGGCGCTCATGCCTTTGGTAAAGAACGAGCCCTGCCCGATCGACAGGTAGGCGCCACCCGCCGCCGCCAGCACTCCTGATATGATCACGGCGGTGTACCGAAGTTTGTAAACATTGACACCGGCCGAGTCCGCCGCAGCAGGATTCTCACCCACCGCCCGCAGCCGCAGCCCGAACGGTGTCTTGAAAAGTACGTACCACGCCGCCGGAACCAGCGCAAAGGCAATGAGCGATGCAAGCGGCAGCCCGTTGATCACCTCAGGCAGCAGGTACGCCTTATCTATCTGGTTGGTCGCTCCAGAGGCGTCGTAGAGGCGGCTGCTTACCACGGCCGGCAGCCCGAGCATCAGCATGCTGATCGCAAATCCCGTCACGACCTGATCGGCCTCGAACTGGATAACGGCAACCGCAAAAACAAGAGCGACCAGTGCCCCGGCAGCCATACCAGCGACAAGGCCCACGTACGGGTTGCTCGTCTCATACGTGACCACCGCGGCCGTGAATGCCCCGGCCAGCATCAACCCCTCGAGGGCGATATTGATCACCCCCGCTCTCTCTGAAAACAATCCGCCGAGAGCGGCG
>JAJNPX010000183.1 GCA_021155145.1 Acidisarcina sp.
TCGTTTGAGTTCTCGTCCGGCAGCCAGCCCGAAACAAAATTCTCGTATTTGTTCCCTTCCAGTTTGCCTTTTTCATCGAACGGGATCCGGACGACGGTATATCCGGATAATTTCGCCCTGTTCCACGAACCGTGAAACGCCACGAACGCATCACCTTGATATTCCTTCGGAAACATCTTGCCGGTATAGAACTGGATGCCGAGCGACGCGACGTGTGACGTGAAAAGCACATCGGGTATGATCGCCTTCTTTACGAGTTCAGGGTTCTCGCCTTTTCGCCTCGGATCCTCGTTTTGGCCTATGTATGAAAAAGGCCACCCATAAAAGCCGCCCTCTTTGACGCTCGTCGCATAATCGGGAACTAAGTCGTCGCCGAGGCCATCACGCTCGTTCACGGCTGTCCATAGCTCGCCCGTCTTCGGGTTCCACGCCAGGCCGATCGGGTTTCGCAAACCGGAAGCGTAGATCCTGTGGTTCTTACCATCGGGGTCATAGACCGAGATGGCCGCACGCTTCGGATCGGCTTCGACATCTACATTCGTCGCCGAGCCGATCGAGACGAACATCTTCTTACCGTCGGGCGAAAAAAGAATGTTGCGTGTCCAATGCTGGTTGTAGCCTCCGGGTGTCAGTTCGACGAGCTTTTCCGGCTCGCCGACGGCTTCGGTCTGTCCTGGTTTATATGCAAAACGTACGACCGAATCGGTATTCGCGACATAGAACCAATCCTTATGAAAAGCCATTCCGAACGGCTGAGCGAGCTTGTCCGACCACACCGTCCTCTCGTCGGCAACACCGTCCTTGTTCTTGTCACGCAGTACGATTATCGAATTTGCACGCGAATCGGCAACGAACACGTCCCCATTCGGAGCCAACGCCATCCACCGCGGATAGCGAAAGCCGTCCTCGGCATAGACGTTCACCCTAAATCCCTTTGGAACTGTCAATTTTGCGTTGGCCGGTTGCGGGATGACCTTTGAACTTCGCCTTGCACTTTCAGTGTGAAATGGCGCCGGCAGCTTTGCCGGGTCGTATGAAAATACGGCCGGCCTATCCACATGAATGATCTCGGGCAGTTTAGGCGGGGCTGTTGTGGGCGTGGGCGTTTGGCAGACGGCTGTAACGCCGGCCGCCAGGACCAAAGCTGCCGCGGCAAAGATTTCTCTGCTATACTCAAGGCTCATATTTATTCCCCAATGTTCGAAATGTCAGAACTGGATTCTCTAAAAATAGAGAATAAACGCACCGAGAGGCGAAGTACAAGCGAGACCGGTTCGAAAGGCGAGCGCATAGCGGCCGAATTCCTCGTCCGAAACGGCTACCGTCTCGTGATGTCGAATTTCACTGTCCCTATCGGGCGAAACAATAACGGGGCGCAGGTCAAAGGCGAGATCGATATTGTCGCCCTCGATGGGGAAACCCTCTGTTTTATAGAGGTCAAGACACGGCGGAGCGATGATTTCACCGGGCCGCTTACCAGCGTCGATCTCCATAAACAGCGCGTCGTCACACGATCAGCACGCATGTACCGCAGACTTTTTGCGATAGGCGATATGAGATACCGCTTCGATGTGGTCACCGTCATCGACGATGGTCAGAGCGAACCGCGGATCGAGATCTTCAAAAACTATTGGACTGAGGGAAAGTTCAAAAAACGCATTTGGGCCGACGGAGCGTATTAGGCCTGTCAGTTACAAGGAACAATCAGGCGACACGTATCGTAAAAGGCTCGAAAAGGAAAATCATTATGAAAAAGTTCATCCTTCTGTTGACGCTTCTATTCTCTACCTCGGCACTCTTTGCACAACAGCCGCCGCTGATCGACCGCGAACTGATCTTCGGCAATCCGGAATATGCCGGTGCCCAGATCTCGCCCGACGGCAAATACATCTCATTCATCAAGCCGTTGGACGGAACGATGAACATCTGGGTCAAGGGTGTAAATGAGAAGTTCGATGCCGCACGCCCGATGACTAACGACCAGGCACGGCCGGTCCGGTCTTATTTTTGGTCGCGGGACGGCAAATACATCCTTTTCGTTCAGGACAAGGGCGGCGACGAGAATTTCAATGTTTACGCCGTCAACCCGGCCGACAAACCGGCGGCCGGTTCTCCCGTGCCTGCGGCCCGGAACCTGACGGATGCGAAAGGCGTGCGAGCGTTGATCCAGGCCGTTCCGGAATCCGACCCGGACGCGATCTATGTCGGCCTGAACGACCGCGACAAGGCCTGGCACGACCTCTATAAGGTGAAGATCTCCACGGGCGAACGTACGCTTATCAGCGAGAACCGCGACCGATATCAGGGGATGATCTTCGACAATGCGGATAAGCTCCGGCTTGCAACGCGTGCGGCCCCGAACGGCGATACTGAGATATTAAAGATCGGAGCCGACGGCAAGGCGACCAAGATATACGACTGCAACACGTTCGAAACATGCGGCCCGATCCGTTTTCACAAGGATAACAAACGCGTCTATTTCCAGACCAACAAAGGCAATCTTGACCTGATCGAGCTCGTGCTGATGGACGCCGAAACGGGGGCCGTGACCAAGGTTGAAAGCGACCCGCTCGGAAAGGTGGACTTCGGCGGCATCTCGTTCTCTGAGGTCACAAAAGAACCTATCGCGACCGTATATACCGACGACCGGCCGCGTATCTATTGGAAGAACAACAAGTACAAGAAAGATTACGAGTATATAAAGAAATCGCTGGGTGACCGCGACGTCAATTTTCAATCGTCCACAAAGGATGAAACGAAATTCATTGTTGTTACCTCGAGCGATATCGACCCCGGAACCGTCTGGCTATTTGACCGCAAGACCCGAGATCTGGGCACGCTGTACCAGGTGCGTGAAAAGCTCGATCGAAAGTCGCTTTCGCCGATGACAGCGGTGAAATATAAGTCGTCTGACGGACTCGAGATCCCGGCTTATCTCACCATTCCTAAAGGTTCGAGCGGAAAGAATTTGCCGACGGTACTTTTCATCCACGGCGGTCCGTGGGGGCGCGATGTATGGGGCTATCATTCGTACGCTCAATTTTTGGCAAACCGCGGATACGCGGTGCTCCAGCCGAACTTCCGTGCATCGACCGGTTACGGCAAAAAGTTCCTCAACGCCGGAAACAACGAATGGGGACAGAAGATGCAGGACGACATCACCTGGGGTAAGAAGTACCTTGTCGAACAGGGCATCGCGGATCCGAACCGCGTGGCTATTATGGGCGGAAGCTATGGCGGCTACGCCACGCTCGCCGGTGTGACATTCACTCCCGATGAGTATGCCGCTGCGGTTGCGATCGTGGCCCCGTCAAACCTAAAGACGCTGCTCGAATCCATCCCACCTTATTGGGAATCGATCAGGGAAGTCTTTTACAAACGCATGGGCGACCCGCGTACGCCTGAGGGGCTCGAGCAGATGAAGCGCCAGTCGCCGCTGACCTATGCGGATCGCATCAAGACGCCCTTGCTCGTTGTTCAGGGTGCGAACGACCCTCGCGTCAATAAGCGTGAATCCGACCAGATCGTGGCGGCCCTTCAGAAGCGGAAGTATCCGGTCGAATACCTCGTCGCCCCGGACGAGGGGCATGGTTTTGCTCGGCCGGTCAACAATATGGCGATGGTATTTGCCGCTGAGAAATTTCTTGCAAAACATCTCGGCGGACGCTATCAGGAATCGATGACACCCGAAGTTGCAAAGCGGCTTGCGGAGATCACGGTCGATCCCGCTACCGTCTCCGCCGGACCGTCCAATTCCGGCTCGCCTTCCGGTTCTTCATCGCTCGCGAACGGCAAATGGATACTGACCGTGGCCGCCCCGGGACAGAACGTCGATGTCGTCCTTGACCTCACCCAGGATGGTGAAACACTGTCCGGAACGATGTCGTCCGAGATGGGCGGCGGCCGCATCACAAAAGGCGCGGTCTCCGGCAACAAGGTGTCGGCAACGATCAACGCCGACATCCAGGGTTCCCCGACCGAACTCCAGCTCGAAGGCACGATAGAGGGCGGAAAATTTAATGGTACCGTCCTTGCCCACGGCCTTGGGAGCTTTCCGTTCTCGGGCGTAAAAGGCAAGTAGCTGTATTTCTACCGAAGTGATGAAAGGACGGGCCCGGCCTGTCCTTTTTTCGCGATCTATCGCTTGCTTCGCGGCTGCTTTGCGTCCGTAAGAACTACAAAATCGCCCTTGTCGGTATGTTTTGACGGATCGAATTTCTTGAAATCGTCTTCGTAACGGATCGTCACCACGATGACGCGGGCCTTAGGGCGATACCTAAGCAGATGCTCGACCGTCCCCAAACGGTTTTCGGTATGAAACCCGCCGTTGAGATGTACGACCAGGGAGCGTTTTCTTTTCAGGCTCTGCGCTACGGA
>JAJNPX010000219.1 GCA_021155145.1 Acidisarcina sp.
CGACCAGCCGGGATGCGAAAGGATCGATCGCAATCCAGCCCAACAGCGAAAGAATTTCACGAGGTACAAGGAACAGTGGGACCGCGACGATCATGTCGATGGCAAAATGGACGATGAACGAGATCCTGAGCCCTCTGGGGACCGCTGTGACGTTGGTCGTCGGTTCGGAATAGTCTGTCATGATCTCGCCTCACCCGACCGCGTTGACGCGAGTCCGAGTAACGTTGGGAACTTCTGGCTCAAATAGTCCGACCGAGCCCGTCGCGGTGAGCCACTGAAACGTCTCGGAGGCGGTCTGGCGGGCGTCTTCATCTTTCTCAAACTCGGCGATCAATCGCGTGATGTCGGCCGGTTCGTCAACGTCGTACCAGCTGGGCAGTTCGAGAATTCTCACATCGGGGATCTCTTTCGCCCGCGCGACCGTCTGCTCAAAGACTTTGCCAGTGCTCCATGAGATCTTCCTGAAGAGTCTCGTTTCGGGGCGGGACATCCCGATCAGGTAGTAGCCTCCGTCACCGGTGGGACCTATCACTACGCTGTTCGCATTGCCTCGCAGATGTTCGAAGGCAGACCCAATGAAACTTGCCGGCAATGTCGGGCTATCGGTGCCGATCACGACAAACGGACCGAACCCATCGGCGTCCGCGTCCGCAATGGCCGACTCAAGCCGTTCGCCGAGGTCGGATCCCCGCTGCGCGATCAACCGGGCGTTATAAGGAAGGAGAGACCTCATCTCGTCTCCGCCATCATCAGGCGTATACGCGATAATGGTGGTCGCGGAGATCTCTTTCGTCTTTCTAACCGTGTCCTGCAGGAAGCCTCTTGCCAGATCGGCACATTGCTCGTCGGACAGAGCTGGCCGCAGCCTGGTCTTCACGTATCCGGGCCGCGGTGTCTTCGCCATCACTATCACTGCTGGATTCTCTAACTGCATTTGGGATCTATCGCCAGACCGTCAGGTAGCGTTTGAACCATTTCTGTACAAATGGCGACCGGAGGCCTTCGAGCGTTGCTTCGGTCCCGACCGCCTGTGTGATCTTCGCCAGGGTTGGGTACACACGGATTATCCTGTTCAGATCGGTGACCTTCATTCTCTGCTTTACCGCCCAGACAAATTCATGGATCAGTTCACCGGCATGCTCGCCGACAAGCGTTGCACCGATGATCCGCTTCTTAAAGGTAACGATCTTCGCAAAACCATCGGTCGAGCCTTCCGCCTGTGCGCGATCGTTCTCCGAAAGTGAGACCTTGTAGATCTTGACGCCATCCCCGAATTTCTCCCGGGCTTCAGACTCGATCACTCCCACGCGTGCGATCTCAGGCTCGGTGAAGGTCGCCCACGGAACTACACGAAAATCGGTCTTCTTCTTGAAAAGAAACGGCACAAAAGCGTTCTGAATGACGATCTGCGCTTCATAGTCCGCCATGTGTGTGAACTGAAAATGGCCCGTCACATCACCCGCCGCGAATATGTGCTTTTGGGAGGTCTGCAGATAGTCATTCGTCTTGATCCGCTTTTCATCGAATTCGACACCCGCCTTTTCCAATTCCAAACCTTCGGTATTCGGCTTGCGACCGACCGCTACCAGAATTTCGTCGGCCTCCAGTTCGCGGGTTTCGCCATTTGCCTCGACAGTGACGATCTTAGCGCCACTTGCGGAAACCGCCGCCTTGACCGCCTTTGTTTTCGTGAGGACTTCAATGCCCTCGTCGCTCAGACGTTTTTCCATCAGGGCCGAGACTTCCTTGTCTTCGACCGCCAGCACACGATCAGCCATTTCAACCAAGGTTACGTGCGCTCCTAATCGGGCGAAAGCTTGTCCGAGCTCCAACCCAATGGCTCCCGCACCCAGGACGATCAGCCGCTTCGGCAGTTCGGTCAAACTGAAGACTTGCTCATTGGTTATAAAACCCGCTTCCTGCAGCCCTTCGATCGGCGGTTTCGACGGGCGCGAGCCCGTCGAGATGCAGAAACGCTTTGCCTTCATAACGCGTTTCTTCCCATCATCTTTCGGCAAAACTTCGATCTCCCAAGGGTTCAGGAAATTTGGCGTCCCAAAAACCACCTCGACACCCATTTCTTCGAAGACTTCCGGCGCATCGTGATGTTCGATGACCTCGATAACGTCCTGAACCCGCTTGGTGATCGAGGCAAATGAGTCACCCAAGAACCGCGGGTCGAGCTTCTGAAAGCCGAATTTCTCGGCATCGCGAGCCTGTTGGGCAAATTTCGCCGACTTGATCAAAGCCTTCGAAGGGACGCAACCCGTATAGAGGCAGTCGCCGCCGAGCAGATTCTTCTCCACCAGAGCAACTTTTGCCCCCAGGATCGCCGCTCCACCGGCAGCAACAAGACCGGCAGAACCGCCGCCGATGACGATAAGATCGTAAGTTTCGGACATCAAAGAATAACGATCGCGAGATCAAACAGGACCGGCCTCAATTTATCGATGCGGCCGGTTCATCAGGTTTCCTGATCTGTCGCCTGATCTTATTGAACGTGGAGTACGCACCGATCAGTAATAGCATTACGATCACCCCGTAAACCCACAACGGAACGTTCTTCCCTACAAACATCAAATAAATATATGCCGAGATAAAGAAGAACATCGCTGAAAAAGAAGGAAGAATGATCGATCTGCCTTTCCGGTAATTCCTGATGAGCCATCCGATGGAGGCGGAAAAGAATGGTATCGCTCCAATGTAGATCGAACCGAATATAAGCGGGTTCACGCCGTATTCGGTGCCAAGACTTGTAAACCAGCTCTGTATAGCCTCGAAGCTCATAGTTTTATAATGTCGATCTGGACGAGAATTATTCCGTTCGCCAAAAGACGGCAGGACTATTCGGCCACGCGTGCGGCTAATTCGGGATCTGGAGAAAGCTTAGTTTTTTAGGCTGTTTTCTATCCGGGCGTTGCTCTCCAGTGTTTTATGTACCGGGCATTTGTCAGCGATCTCGAGTAACCGTCGCTTTTGGTCATTGTCCAATTCGCCGACGAGTTCCAACTCGCGGGTGAATTTGTCGATCTTCCCATTCGCGGAATCGCAATTCTGGCAATCTTCAATATGAGATCTCGCATGGGAAACATGAACGGTGATCTCGCGGAGATCCCATTTCTTGCGTTCTGCGTACATCCTGAGCGTCATCGCAGTGCAGGCGGCCAGCCCCGACGCGACCAGTCCGTATGGCGAAGGCCCAAAGTCGTTTCCGCCGAAGTCTTCAGGCTCATCGGCTGTCAGGCGATGCCGCCCAACCTTGATCTGAGTTGTGAATCTTTCGTCGGTCCCGAGAAACGCTGCGACATCGTTGGGCGTCGAGATCGACCTTTCCCCAGGTATCTCGATGTAACGCGAAGCCCATGAACCGATCGTGTCGCCGACGTATCTCGCATCTTTTTTGTTTGACAACAGGTGGTCGGCGCCATCGAGTGAGATAAAGCTCTTGGGATGTGATGCCGCGTCATATAACTCGGCGGCATTTTCGATGCCGACGATCCGGTCTTGCGGGGAGTGGAAGAACAGAAACGCCTTTCGCATCTTCCCGATAGCCTCTCGCAGGCTGTGCTTCTCGAGATCTTCGACGAACTGGCGTTTTATCAAAAAGGGACGGCCGCCGATCGAGACCTCTGCCTGTCCGGCTTCTAAAACTTGCTCAATGTCCTCCTGAAACAACCGACGCACATGGGTGGCAGATGAGGGTGAACCTATCGTGACCACGGCCTTCACCGAGTCCAATTGGCTTGCTGCAAGCAGACCGGCCGCCCCGCCAAGCGAGTGACCGATGACGATCGACGGCGCATCATAATTGTCCTTTAAAAATTCGGCGGCACAGATCAGGTCGGATACCGAGCTAGAAAAATTCTCCTCGGCAAAGTCGCCTTCGCTTTCTCCGAGACCGGTGAAATCGAAACTGAGTACGCCAAAGCCTCTGCTCGCGAGGGCGGAGCTGATCGATCTGACGGCGGTCAGGTTCTTCGTACACGTAAAGCAATGAGCAAAGATTGCGAAGCTGTGCGGGTGCCGATCGACCGGCAGTTCGAGCAGTGCGGAAAGGCTCTTGCCGCTTCGGTTCTCGAAGGTTTTCTTGTAGATCCCCATATATACACCTAAAGATACAGAGCGCTTGAAAAATTCCCCATCCCTTCTGGTTTATCGAGGAATAAAAGCCGCACCTGGCAGCTTTCTCCTATTCTAGAGGATCTTCGGTTGGCAGTTCTCAAAGGGATTTGCAATGATCATAGGTTAGGGATCAAATGTCGGGAAAAAGCGACGCCGCAACATTTCATTTGGCCGTTCTGAGAACCGAACTTGCCAACTCTTCGACATTGATGTCGCATTTCCGGGCGTCGATCGGCCTGCTTATCTCGGCATTTGGTTTTATGAAACTATTTGATTCCTATTTGATCTTTGACCTTTGCGGATGGTTCTTCATTATTATGGCGATCGCCGTTACCATTCGAGGGATCCTCCTCTACCGGAAAACAAGATCGAAGATCGTCGCCGAAGGGTCTTGGCTGGGTGAAATTGCACCGGACTGAATGAATATCGAGCCAAGAGGCAAAGATCGCCGCGGATCTTGCCCTTCGTGATCGGCACATAGTTCTGGGGCGACGATTGGCGAGAACTTGACCCGGAGATCAACATCAAAGAATAGTCTGCAAGACTGGGAGTGCTCGTTGCCGGATACATGAGGCTTTCAAAGAAACGGCATTGCTGAAAGCCGGGTCGAAGCACTATTTCACTCTTCCTTTCATCCATCACGGCCGGTCCCAACCCATTAAGAAACGCGACGCAGGAATTGTGCGGGAATCTACCCGAAACCCGAAAACTGACAAAAAATGAGGACTATTTCTAGTCATCCTTTCATAGTTAAATTGGACCCTAAGTGCTGTAAATAGAACGATTAAAGTGTTGGTGCGGACGAGAAGAATCGAACTTCCACTGCCTTGCGGCAACAGGCTTCTGAGT
>JAJNPX010000223.1 GCA_021155145.1 Acidisarcina sp.
AGCGGCGTGAAACTCTCGGGCGGGAGGAGTTTGATCGCCTCTCTTAACTCGAGCAGCCCGCTCGCGCCTATCGCGGGGATCGACATCAGAAACGAAAACCGCGCGGCGGTCTCGCGTTTTTCGCCTGCCAGCAGCCCGCCCATTATCGTCGAACCGGATCTGCTCGCGCCCGGCATCAGCGCCAAAACCTGTGCAAAGCCAACGACGATAGCGTCCCAGACCCCGAGGTGCTTCATATCCTTTCGCTGCGAACCCACCTTCTCGGCGATCAGGAGCAGCACGGCAACGACGATCAGCATTGTGCCGATCATCCAGAGGTTCTTTGTGCCCTCTCCCTCGATGTAATCCTTGAAGATAAGGCCAACTGTACCGATCGGGATGGACCCGATGATGATGAGCCACCCGAGCCATGATTCGCTAGAAAGCCATATCGGCCGCACACCGTCCGTGCCGGAGAACCTCATTCCGCGTTTCTGCGTCAGTAGGGCCCAGTGATCACGGACGAAGGCAGAAGTGATGCCCCAGATGTCCGAGGCAAAATAGATAAAGACGGCAGCAAGCGTCCCAAGCTGCATCACGGCGATGGTGGCCGTGACCTGTTCCGCGTTGCCGCCGTAAATATTTGTCCAGCGACTGGCAAAGACCAGGTGGGCGGTAGAACTGATCGGTATGAACTCGGACAGGCCCTGAACTATTCCAAGAATGATCGCTTGTAAAAGGGTCATATAAAAGGCAGTTAGTAGAGCGGGGGAATAACGGGCAAAAGAAAGACTAACATATTATTCGCGATATCTCGCACGGCCCGCGATCCGATCGTAGAGCCATGCGGGCATGAACTTACCGGCCCGTACTATTGTTGCGAGCCGCCATGGGAAGGCAGCGAAACGCTTTCTTTTCTCGATCGCTTTCAGAAACAGCGGAACCGCATCTTCGAGTTCCATTAGAAAGGGCATCCGGTTCGCCCGGCCGGCCGTGAGAGGAGTTCTGATAAACCCGGGCTGAATGATCGTGACGTCGATCCCCTTGTTCCTGACATCGAGACGTACGCTCTCAAAGAATGCGGTCATGCCCGCCTTGCTCGCCGAATAGGCCGCCGACCGCGGAAGCCCGCGAAAACCCGCGAGGCTCGAAATGGCAACGATCTGGCCCTCGCCGCGGTCGATCATTCCGGGCAGGACGGCATGAACGGCGTTGACCGCCCCGAGCAGGTTTATATCGATCACCTTTTTGACCGACGGCGGATGGTACGCACGCGTTTCTTCGTCATTGCCGCCGATGCCCGCATTCGCGATGAGGATATCGATCCGTCCGAACTCCGAGCGCATCTCGTCAGCAGCCTGGTAAACTGCCGCCTCGTCCGTAACGTCGAGATCGAAAACACGCGTCTTTCCGTCGTAGGCCTTGCAGCGATTGGAGAGGTCTTCCAGCCGTTCGCGGCGTCTTGCGACAAGCCCGAGCGTGCCTCCTCTCTTTGCTATCGCAAGCGCCAGGGCCTCGCCTATCCCGCTCGAGGCTCCGGTCAGAAACACTACTTTGCCATCCCAGTTCATACTTGAAGCGTTCCGATCAACAGATCTCATCGACGTGCGGGCCGAGGGCGCGCAACGCCGCGGCGAGATCGGCCTGCTTGATCAACAGGCTGTCGCGGGAATAGGCCGAAAGCGGAAGGATAGGCACGCCGGCATCCGCAAGTATCCGCGATATCTCCGCCATAAAGCCGACGACCGAGGGCTCAAGCACAATGTCGAACGTCAACATCCGATAGCCGTTCTCGACCTTCGCGCCGTCGAGGCCCCGTCTCATATTCCCGAGATCGATCTCGTCTAAGATGAGCGTGACCTCGTGCGGGTCCATAAAGATCATGAACGGCGCCGACATCCTTGGGCTCAGTGAATTATCGGAAAGGAGCGTCAGAAGATGATCGCGCTCCATACCGATCAATGCGAACGTCTCGGCCGCTACGGCGACCCTGGCCGATCTCAATATCTCCTTTGCATTCATCGTCAGACCTCGACGATGGTCGTAACGATGACCGGCTTCGTCCCCAACTCCTTTTGGACAAAGCGCTTTAGATGGATGCGGAGGTTTTCCTTAAAGACGGCCTTGTCGGCGATCTGATCGCGCTTCATTTCGTTGACCGCAGCGGAAACCGCGTCGCGAGCGTGTGTGGCGAATCCGTTGGTGAGATCGATACCGGCGACGCCGCTGAGCGTGATCTGCGGATCGCCAACCAACCGGTGCGTTCCCTTATCGACCGTCACAACGAGCGAGATCGCGCCGCCGTAGGCAAGCTTTTTCCTTTCGCGTACGACGTCGTACTCGATCTCGCCCAAAGACTCCTCATCGATGAAGGTCTTATGCAGCTCGTGCTTCTCGACAACGCGTGCGCCGAATTCGTCCAGCTCGAGAAGGTCGCCGTTCTCGATGAGGATGATGTTGTCATCGTGATATCCGGCGACGTGGTTCTTTACGAATTCCTTGTGGCGGAAGAGCATGCGGTATTCGCCGTGGATCGGGACGAGATACCTGGGCCGGGCTGTCTCGACCATGATCCTGATATCTTCCTGCGAGGCGTGGCCCGAGACGTGAACCAGACGGCGCTTTTCTTCGATGATGTTCGCCCCGCGTTTATAGAGGTGGCCGATCAGGCGGCTGATGTTCTTCTCGTTCCCGGGTATGATCCGGGCCGAGAGAACGACGGTGTCGCCTTTGTCGATCTCTATGCCTTTATACGTCGAGGTCGCCATACTCCAGAGTGCGGCCCGGTTCTCGCCCTGCGAGCCCGTGACGAGATAGCAAAGGTCGTCGTCGTTGTATTGCCTGGCCTCGCTTAGGTCGATCATCGTTCCGTGTCCGACCTTGATCAATCCCTGATCGATCGCGATCTCGACGTTCTTCATCATCGAACGCCCGAGCACGCAGACCTTTCGCCCGTATTCGTGAGCAAGATCGAAGACGATCTGCAGGCGGTGAATCGATGAAGAGAACGTGGCAACGAAGAGGCGGCCTTCGGTCTCCTCAAAGATCTCGCGAAAGGCAGGTATCACCGCCTGTTCCGACGGCGTGCGGCCAGGCACGGTCGCGTTGGTCGAATCCGCCAAAAGAGCGAGCACGCCTTCGTCGCCGTACCTTGCGAGCGTCTTCAGATCGTACGGCGCGCCGATCACCGGCGTGTCGTCGATCTTGTAGTCGCCGGTGTGGATGACCGTGCCGAGCGGCGTCTTGATGGCGAGCGAGAAACAATCGACAAGCGAATGCGAAGCGTGGATGAACTCCACATCGAACACGCCGATCTTTGCAACATCGCCGGCCTTTACCCGATGGAGCAGGACCTCGCCAAGCATCTCGAATTCCTCGAGACGCTTTTCGGCCAGGGCGTGCGTGAACCGCGACGCATAGACCGGCAGGTTGAATTTCCTAAGCAGATACGCGAGCGCGCCGATATGGTCCTCGTGCCCGTGCGTAAGCACAAGCGCCGTCAGGTCGTCGCGATATTCCTCCAGGAAATCGAAATTCGGGATCGAAATATCGACTCCGTAGGGCGTTTCTTCGGGAAAACCCATACCTGCATCCACGATGATCATCTCGTCACCGTAGCGGATGCCCATGCAATTCATCCCAAATTCGCCGATCCCGCCAAGCGGTATTATCTCTATTCTTTTCAAATCATTAACCTACTTTAACGTAATAGATTAACATACGCCGCGTGTAAGCAGGGGACGATATGAGGGATGGCTGTGAACAGGCATAGCCGGCGCAACAAGACCTGGTCAACAGGGTCTCTGGAAACCTTCTGGAAACGGCCTGGAAACCAAGTTGGAAACCAGCTTGGAAACCACGTTGGAAACCGGCTTGGAAACTCATCCAGGCGTTCCTGCAAGCCACTGTAGCAGCATAGGTTACGGCATTTCGCAGAGGGCGGAAACGGCAGAATTCTTAAGAAGCCTTCCCGTCGTCTTTTCCCTTCACAGATCGAGCCACAGATAATACATTTCAAAGAACTGCCGCCTCGCGCGGACGGCTCGAACCGCCGATGACGAGCCGTTGCAAGTATAACACGCCATCGCATCTTCGCACAGCATTTATTAGATGGAGTTCGGCTAAAGCCAAAGATCCTTCCTGCCCGTATCCACTAGCTGAAGCTAGTGGCAATTTGTTTTGAATCTACTAGTTGAAACCAGCGGCGAGATGATGGCCGAACCCCCAACGGCCGAACGCTGAACGCTGACGGCCGGCGGCCTACTGTGATTCGCACTTGCTGCGATCGACGTAAGTTTTGTTTCCGTTCGAGTTTATGTAGTAACAGCCGCCGTAAGGCCCGCGGAGGAATTTGCGGCCGCCTTTCGAGGCCGGGGTTGCGACGGCCTTCGGTGTTTCCCGGGGTGAGGTGTCCCTGGGAGGTACATCGGCAGGCGCCGCCGGTTCCTTTGGGTTAACCGTTTCCGATACGAACGGGACGGCGGCCTGCGGCTCCTCATAGACGGGCTCCGGCAGGTCAAAGGTCAACTCCGTCGACCTCTTTCGCGTTCCATTCCTTCTGACCTCTGCCTGCAGTGGGTCATCTGACCGTGCGGGCTGGTCCATTGACGAAGCGGACTGAGCAGCGGCAGGGCTTTTGCCGCTCCAAAGGCCGAATTTACCGGTTCGTGCGGACTGTGCAGCCAACAGATATTGCTGTTGCTCGGCGGATGGCAGCCCGACGAGTTCCTCGGTCGCGAGCAATGCCAGGCCGCTGCGAAGCTGTTCAATGCCCACATTTGAACCGTCGATCGTGACCTCGGCGATCGTATCGACCTCTTTTGTGAATTTGAGCCGCTTTATCAGAAGCGGCTTATCGGCAATGATGGTCCATAGGTTCTCTTTCGATTCGAGGCCGAAATTCTCGTCCAGCTTGGGCACTTGAATACCAAAGATCGTGACGCGACGCTCCTGGCCGCCGGGATCGGCCACGGCGATGACCGAGCCCGTTATCGCCCGTGTGGCTTTATACGGGACATTGGGCTCCGGAAAGACCTTATACGGGACGTTGTTTTGAGGAAGCACTGGATCGGGAACGATCGGCTGGGTAACGGCAGAAGGCTCTTCGGCAATGGCCCGACCCGGCTGGTCGTCGCTGTCGGCCTTACCCTGCATCGGGAAAACGCCCCCAAAATAGGCGGCGCAAAAGAAAACTATGGTAATGGCGCCGAGCAGTGCACCGACCTTCTTCATCAGCCGCCTTTGCCTGTGCTGCCTGATTTCGATCCATCGCGGAGGCTGCGTTGCAATGATGTCCTCGGTAAAGACGCGCCCGCATTCGCAGCTCAAAGCCGCCGCGTCATTGTGCATACCGCATATTGGACAAAATTTGGTCATCCGGCTCCTACTTTGCGTCAGGGTTTGCCTTCAGGCGTTGTGACACCGCAAAGCATTTTGTCCCGCACATACACCTTGCTGCCGCTCTCTGAGACGTAATAGCAGCCTCCGCGGGGACCCAGAATGTATTTGCGTACAGTCGTCCGTTGTTCCGATGCCCCGCCGGCGAGGCTGGTTTCGGCGGCTCCCGGCACGGAGGGAACCGCATCGCCGCGAAACACCCATGGGGGAACGGGACTCGCGTCAGCCCAAATACCAAGGCCGGCGGCAGACGCGATACTCTGCGCGTCCGCATAGGTCTTCAGGTTCGCGGTGGTCTGTTGGTATGGAAATCGTACGTAATGCCAGGCCAAACCCCTTTCCAGCAGGCTCAAACTTACGTCGCGGCCATTGCGATAGACAGTGCCGATAATGACGCCGCTGGGGCCCATTGCGTGGACAACGACCGTCACATCCTTACCGCGGATCAGCTTTGTGAGGCTATTCTTCGATTCCTCATAATACGGCTGCCCGAGATCCGGCGCATCGATCGCCTGAAGCTTGACAAGGTACAGTTCCTGCCCGTCCGCCTGCACGGTGATCGTGTCGCCGTTCTCTACCCTGACCACCTTGCCTTCAACGAGGCCGATGCCCGATTTACGCTTGGACGCGGCGCGGGAAGCATCGCTTTCCTTTCCGGTTTCGGGCGTCGCGGGCTGAGTGACCTGCGCGTGTAACGCCAAGGCAAACACGATGATAACGAGACAACATACGGCCGTTTTAATCGTCATCAAAACCTCCCAAAAGCCCTATCGAAAGCGCTTTTTCGTCGTTAAAATGGCTTGTATGGGCGGAGTATAGCGCTAATCGCACCAAGAATCTATAAAAAGTTTGAGATTGAGCGTGCTACCGAATCTCGCCCCACGGGAGCCTTTTTCACTAATTATTGAGAATAAAAGCCGTGGGCGAGGCCGAAGAACCGCTGGGGATGGGGCAGCCTAAAAGGATCGAGCCGAACTATTCCATTTGAGGATGATGGAGAACGGGACCGGATGTGATGTAAGTCGCGGCGGGGAGCAAGATCACAGCAAACTTGCTCGAATGTCCTTGATACTCAGCATCAAGGTCAACGGGTGGATCGGAGATGCTTCGAAACCGAACTTCAGATAGAACTGCTTGGCACGTTCGTCCTTTGCATGGGTGAGCATCGCACGCAGGCCGGCAATGTCGGCCGCCTGGATCGTCCGCATTATAGCGTCTTTCAGCAGCCCTTTTCCCAGTCCTTTTCCAGATTCTTTCTGATCTACCGCAAGCCGCGCAAGCAGAATTACCGGGATGGGGTAGTGCGGCAACCGTGCCTTTATTTTAGGCGTTGCTTCTTCGTGAGAAATTGAGCCAAACGCAAGTGTGTAATAGCCGACGACACGGCCGTCCCGCGTCGCAACGTAAGTGCGGGAAATGTCATTCTGCTGATTGACCAGAGCATACTTTTTTATGTACTGGTTGAGCGGCGGTTTGCCGGAAGCGAATCCGGTGCAGTCGTGGCCCTCGATCAACAATTCGGGTGCGCGGAGAGATCCGTTAATCTGCATCGAAGACGCCGGGTTTCGTTAGAAGCTTTCGGAGCGCCCCGATATTTCGCGGCGGAGCATCAAGTGCGGATACGAACCTCTTCCACTGTTTGTCGGTGAGAGCAAGATTGGGATCGTCGGCGACAATGGCCTCGGCCGCGGAAACGGCGTTTTCGAGAACGAAATCGCTAAGATTCTTACCCTCCATTCGAGCGGCCCTTTCTAAAAGGTCTTTGCTCTCGGCGGAGGCGCGTATACTGAGCCGTGTATTTTTGCGTGTCAGTGTCTCGATCATAGGCGGTGCCAGTGTACATCCATTGGGTGTACGTACTCAGAATGCCCCACTCTCTGATAATTTGCAAGGCCGTTCCTGCATTTTGTTCAACAATTGACATCCACGATCGGAGCTCGATCTCGAATAGCTAAATATTCGACTATGTGAGCCATGGCACAGACGCACCGGTCGGCCACGTGATACTCTCGCAAGTATTGGTCAAAAATGCGCCCATCGACCCGAAGAAGAATGGGTCAGGGTCAATGGACAGGGAGCCAGGAAAATGAAAAACAAAACACTACTAATTACAGCTCTATTTTCGGTGATCGTCTTTTCGGCGAGCAGTATGTTCGCTCAGCAACGAAAGCCGATGCCGGTGAAACCGATGCCGATGGACGGCAGGGATATGCCGATGATGCCGAAAGACGGCCATCAGGCATTGATGATGGCATTCCATCATAACGCAATGGCGTTCACACGTGCACTTTGGGAAATGTCTTCGGACGGTTCGATCGAGAACGTAGATCTCGCTCGGGCCGCGTTCGCCGAGATCAAACGAAGCCTTGAGAAGATGGAGGAAGTGCACCAGATCCACAAAAGCACGATGGGCAAAATGGATCCGGCGATGATGGAAAAGATGAGACCAATGATGGAAAAGATGGAAGCCGAAAAAGCCGCCTTGAAGGGCCACATCCAAGCCCTGGAGGCCGCGATGCAAGGCGGGGCTCCACGGGCGCAGGAAGTGGAAATGCACACCGCAGCCATCCTACTTCGACTCGAAAAGATGAACAGGCCCGAAATGAAAATGCCGATGTGATCTGGTTCCAAGGTTCTTGACAAGCCGGGCTCGAATCGATACGTTAGGAATGACAATTTTGGGGGAGTAGATCGCCCT
>JAJNPX010000228.1 GCA_021155145.1 Acidisarcina sp.
GACGAAAAGCGCCAGAACATTCCCTGGGTAAGGGCGAGAAACTCGAACGGCGAGGTCACGGAATACCTGGCCAAGGACACGGTATTTAGCGAGCAACAGATAAATGTGGCAGAGAAGCGGAAAATGGACTGCATCGACTGCCACAATCGCCCGACCCATCAGTATCTGTCACCCAATAGGGCCGTCGATCAGGCCATGGCGGCCAACCGCATCGACACGAGCCTTCCCTTCATTAAGGCTAAGGCGGTCGAGACGCTCTCGAAGCCTTATACGACCACTGATGAGGCCGTGAACACGATCTCCGCCGATCTTATCGCGTACTATCAGTCCACATACGCCGACGTGTACGCAAATAAAAGGCCTTCGGTGGATGCCGCCATCGCCGAGGTTCAGCGGATCTATCAAACTTACTTTTTCCCGGAGATGCGAACGGATTGGACCAGCCACATCGACAACATCGGACACTTCAACGCTCAGGGTTGCTTTCGGTGCCATGACGGCCAGCATTTCAGCCGCGAAGGCAAGGTGATCCGAAACGACTGCGCGGTATGTCATACTACCCTGGACCAGACCTTTGCCGGGCAACGCATCGTTCCGGCGGACGGGCGTTTCCAGCATCCGGTCAACCTCGGCGATCGGAACACGTGGCAATGCGCCGCCTGTCACAAGGGCGACAGATCATTCCAGCATCCGCTCAACCTTGGCGATATCTCAAGATTCCAATGTGCCGATTGCCATAAAGGCGAAACCTATAAGACATTGAACTAGATCCGCAAGGACAAAACTATGCCGCGGTGCTATCGGATCTCCCGATCACACCGCGGCATTTTCGCGACTGCTTTAAGTCAAGTTAACGGTCGCCGGCAGTTCTGCCTAAATAGATACGCACCGATGTGTAGGGCATGTGCGCACTGTAATTCTGCGACGCCAGTCCGTAGATAGTGGTCTGCGGAGGATTCTCCTTGTAGTCGTAGTACTGGTAGCCGATGTTCCAGTCGATATAACGATTGACCCTGATGGTCGCCTTGAACTCGGGCATCTTGAAATCGATAGGATATGAACCGATTATTATTGGCGAAGTAAGCGGCGGCAGAGCCAGATCGTCGTGTCCGCGGTCCTTGTTCCAGCGATAACTGCCAAAGAATGTGATCCGCTTGTGCGGCCGTGCGTGTACATCGACAAAGAAGTAATTGTCGCGGACAAAGAATTGGCTGAGTCCCGCGGTCGCCGGTCCGCCGAGCGGGATCAGGACCGAGACCTCGCTCGTCAGCCAATGGTAATCGTAGCCGCCCGAGACGCTGACCTCGTTTATCGGATTCCAATCCACCGAACTCGAGAATATGCGGCTCCGCACGTTTGTCACGAATAATGTTGTCGGTGCCGAAATGCTCTGTCCCGGGTTATCGTTGTCCTTTGTGATGAACGAGAGGTTGACCGCGAACTTGTCAAAATGTGCCCGGCTTCTTACGCGGAAATTCGCAAATTCATAGTTGGCAAGCCGAGTAAAGACGTTGTCCGCCTTGCCCGCTTCCACATCGGCAAAGATCGTCCAGTTGGATGTAGGCTTCAGCTTAGTGCCGGCAATGAATGTGTGGGTGGAGTTCTCTGCGTCCTCGGGATCCAGCGTCGGGATCGGCGTACCGAAATTCACGGTCGCGATACCCAATGCGACCTCGCGGTGCGTGTACCGCCATCCGACGTTAAAGCCGACCCGGTTGTTCACCTGGTAATCGCCTTCAAGCAAGTTCGTATATCGCCGGTAGCGAGTGACCGTGTAGTTGACCTGGTGCGTCGTCGTTCCGGGAACCGAGATAAGCTGAAAAACATTCCCTCCATTGATGTTAAAGCCGTCGTAGTTGAATGTGTTCGAGAGCCGGAACTTCTCCGCGATCCGCCAGGTGACGCCCAGATCGGCCCGTGTCTGCAGCCGCTTCGAGTCGCCAAATGCATTATAGGTGTCCACCACGGCGACGTTCGTTGAGTTACGGTAGTTGAGGACCTCATCAAATGTAAAGTCGGTTGCGACCGCGGCGTACGATACCTTGGCCGTTACGTCAAATACCTTTGCAAAGGTCCGCTGCACGCTGAAAACGCCGAAATTCGTATCTCCATCTATCGGATACGTACGCTCCATAGAATCGATCCGAATCGTGTTGCTGGTTACATCACCGGGATCGTTATTAACAAAGAACCGTGTCCGGTCCCTGAAGGATCGGTACCCGTAAGTCCCTGAAAAATTGAAGCCGAGCACCTTGCCGTCCGCTCCTACGCGGAAGTCGTCTGCCCTGTAGTCCACATCCTGGAACGCGGGAAAAACATCGCCGCGTGAGATACGCGTTGAGGTAGATCCGGTGCCGTCTGCGAAGTTAAAGGAGTAGCCAACACGAAAACGAATGTTCGGATTCTGCGGAAGGAGTGTCAGGTCAAAGTCGCCAAAGTTCCGCCGCCGGTCCGCGTTGTGCAGATTGCGGCGGTCGTTGCCGACCGCGTGAGTGTTGAGGTTATTGAAATATACCGCCCTGCGAATGTTGGCGTCGAAACGGTAATAGCCGTCTCGCTCCATGTTCGCACGGAAGTAGCCGTTCGGGTCGGCTCCCCACCCCGAACCTGTGAACATAAGAGAATCAAATACTTTGGAGCCTGACTCGCTCGTATCTTCGATCGTCACACCCGAATCGAAGACGCGAAAGCCGCGTTTGTAATTGAGATCGCTTCGGTACTTGTTCTCGCTGCCGTTCACCTCGACCCAGCGAGCCCCGATCTCGGCGCTTCCTTTGACCGTGAACCGGTCTTCCGGCGTCGGGGTCGGTGATTGGGCTATCGCGGACAACGCGAATACGATGAGTGCCGCAAATACGGAAAGGCTCATCACCGGGCGGCAACAGAGTTCTCGAAGTGGAATTTGCTTTCTTTTTATGGAGATCATTGTTCCGTACCCCTATCTGAAGAAATCCTTATTGCTGTTAGAACCGTGGATCTGCGAGTGGCAGACCGTACAGTTCTGTGTCCGAATGCTCGTTTGCGTATGCGGCCCGGTCGGGATGTTCGGGTCGAGTTCGACGTTCTCGATGTTCGTATGACACTCGAGACAGAGTTGTCTTACCGAACTTCGCTTGAGCAGTTTCGGGTTATTCGATCCATGCGGCGAGTGGCATGTCGCACATCCCTCGATCTTCAACGCTGCGTGTTCGAAAACGAACGGGCCCTGCATCTGCGTATGGCACCGGACGCAAGCCTGGTCACTTCCAAGTGCGAGCCGAGCCTGTTTGCTCTCAAACCCGCCGTGCGGATTGTGGCAGTCGCTGCAGGTCATCGTCCCCTCGAGCACCTTGTGGTGAAAGGGCTTCGAGAATTGCGCTTTCGTCTCAGAGTGGCAGCCGATGCAAAGCTGAGGTTCGCTATTTTTCAACATCGCCCTATTGGCGAGGCTGGGGCGTTGCTCAGCGGCTTCGCCGATCAGCGTCATCGAACCCGGACGCTGCGGCCCGTAGCTTGGCCCGTGTGCCGAATGGCAATCCGTACAGCCGATGTTGTTTCGCCAGTGATCGCCACGGCGGAAATTATTGTGGGCCTCTTTGCCCGAGTGGCATGCGAGGCAGCTTTCGGAAACGGCCTTTGAGTCCATTCCCGCGAATACTTTGATCTTTGTCTTGTCGCCGCCGCCTTCGACGTGCTCTTTACCGGGCCCGTGGCACGATTCGCAGCCGACGACCTTGCCTTTCCATCCCGGCAGGTCGCCGAGCTTGCCGTGGGTCGTTTTGGCCACCGCGTTGAATTGATCTTCGTGACACGCCTTACAGGTCTCGCTCCCGACATATCGATCGTCGAGATATGAGTCCACTTTGGCGGCAGGATCGGGCATCTCCGATGCCGAAAGCCGTATGGACGGCGAAGCGAACATGCTCGCGATCCAGAGGAGCAGGACAACGGAGAACGTGAATAAAACTGTGAGTTTGAGGTTTTTTGCAGTAACCATATTGGTTCGCCTCCTGTTTGATCCGGCTAAACGTATTGGCTGGAACAAATTGAAACCGTCTGAGACTAACACGTAACAAAACGACAATGCTGTGACAAGGGTCACATCGGGAGCCGTTCTTCCGGCGTGTTCCCTTTCTTCAATACTTTTAGGATCGAGGTTATTCTCGCCGCAAAGAGTTCGAGAAGATCGATCCTGAATTTCTCATCGCCTGCCAGCGTCTCTTCCACTTGCCTTGACGAGATCGTCCCCAGCGTCCCTTGCGATGTCGCGATCACGCCATAACGAAAGGGCCGCGACGCGAGTAGTTCGGGAAGGCCTATCAAGATCTCGGTCGGGCGGGAGATGGGGGTCGTACCCGATCCGCTGCGGGAAAAGACCGCGATGTTGCCGCTCATAACGACGATGAGCGAATCCGGAATATCGCCCTCCGCAACGATCACATCCCCCGCCACGAAAGCCTTTGGGCGCATCTCCGAGATCCCGAGCATCCGGGGATGGAATTCGACCTCAGGCAGAAACAAAGGCGTAAATGGTCTGGTAGTTTGACGGGCCATGTGAACATACGTTATGCATCACGATAACTATGCCACTTTTATCCCGTCGGCGATGACATGGGATACGCACGGCTGTGACGACGGTCACAGAACGTCGCGCGATTTGCTCCCGATAGACAACTCGAGATTGCGGAAACTTGGAATGTAGAGGTCGGAACCCTTGAGCTTTATCAAACCGCGGTTGCGAAAATCCGTCAGAACGCGGGTAACCGTCTCGCGCGAACTTCCGATCATCTCGCTGACCTCTTCGTGGGTGTAACGAAACTTGACCTTGAAGCCATCGTTATCGGTCCTTACCGTGGGAAGGTCGCCGCTGCACCAGTCAAGCATTAGCTGCGCCAGCTTGTCGGCAACCGAACTTGAGAGCACGAAAGTCCTGACCTGATGGCACGCATCGATGTATCGCGAACTTAATTGGCGGATCGCACTCATCGCGATCTCAGGATGCTCGCGGATCAGGCGCAGAATGTCGCCTTTTGAGATGAAGTTTGCCTGACACGGTTGTATGACCTCGGCCGATGCCTCGTGCGACTCTCCCGAAATAACGGAGCTGAGTCCAAGAAGCTCGCCCGGGCGCGCAATGTGGAGGATCACCACCTTCCCTTCCTTCGAGCACGTATATAGCTTGACTTCCCCCTGGCAAAGCAAATACACCCCGTTCGCCGGCTGACCCTCGATAAAGAGCATCGAGCCGGAAGAGTATGCGTTCGATATCTTGGCGGATTCTACAAGTCGGAGCTTTTCAAGTGCTACATCACAAAAGTATCCGGTGTCACGGTGATCACATTCCGAGCAGTTATGTTCGACCATAAGGTGTTGCGGGATCAATTCGTTTTCCTCCGGTTCTGGCCTTGGAACGATTAACACCTTCGCCTACGCGTGTATATCGTGTATATCCGATTTAGGCCGTAAAGGCAATGCCCTGCAATTCTAAAATTGCAACTGATGTGCCGAACAAAGCCCTCGCAAAACCGCTGGTACACTGTGATCAGCCAATAATTCAGGCACTCTCGCGCGTAATCATTCCGCTCAACTGTGAAGTAATCCACACCTGATCTGCCGAATCATCAGTGTGCGGATAAATGCCCTTTGCCGAGCCAACACGACAGAGATCCGGCGCCCGACATTTAACTTCGTCCTGATCGATCTACTAAGCGGCTCAACGGGCAACGTTTCTCTCAAGAATGGACATTCAGTAGAAAAACGAACAAAATTGCCTTTTCAAATGGATAACCTGCTAAAGAATTTGAGCGCCGAACTTGCGGACACGATCAGACGCTCGGGGACGACAAAATCGTTCGCTCCCAACCAATCCATTTTTTTCGAAGGCGATACTTCGACCTTCCTGCCGATCGTCATATCAGGTACGGTCAAACTCGTCAGGTTTCCCGAGGCCGGGAAGGAGGTCATTCTCGGTCTGTTTCATTCTGGTGAAGCCTTTGCGATACCACCGGCAATGGACGGTAAGAGATTCCCGGCGACCGCGGTTGCCATCGAGAAGAGCGACCTTCTGCTGATCCCGCGCGAGACGTTCTTGGAGTTGATGAGTTCGTCCCAGGAGTTTTCGGCGGCGATCATGACCAGAATGTGTGGAATTCTGCGCGATCGCGTCGACACGGTCCAGATACTCGCTACCTCATCCGCAGAGCAGCGAGTCGTGAATGTTTTGCTGCGTCTGGCGGGAGAGATCCGAGCCGATGAGGTGAAGGAGATAGCCTATCGTCGGCTGGACATAGCCGAAATGGCCGGACTTTCGCTCGAGGCGACTATTCGCGCGATCCGCAAACTAGCCGACAGGGGTTGTCTTAGTATCGTTGGCGGGCGAATATACATCGAAACGACCGATCAACTGCGTGAACTGGTCCGATGATTAACATCCATGCAGGTCATGAACGAAATTTGCCGAAAAGATGATCCGGGTCATATCGCATCCGTTCTGATTTAGCTATCGTAATTCTAGTTTGTTCTTACATGCGAGTACGCCATGAAACTCAGAATACTTGGTAATTCCCTCCGTTTCCGGCTCGGCCGGTCTGAAGTCGAGGCGTTTGGCCGCACTGGCTCGATCTCCGAGAGAGTCAGATTTGGCAGTTCCATCGAGAACGATCTCCGATACGAACTTAAGATCGTTGAGGGATCCGAGTTTGTCGGGAATTTCGAGAATGGTGCTATCACCGTCGGCGTTCCCCGGTCGGCCGTCGATGAGTGGGTGGGCAGCGAAGAAGTAAGTATCTCCGGCAAACAGAGGCTCGACCAGGATACCTCTCTGAAATTTCTGATCGAAAAGGATTTCGTCTGCCTTAGCGCCCACAACGACGAGGACCAGTCCGACCGCTATCCCCACCCCAAGGGCCCCGATGCGTGTTGAGCAATATAAACTTGCGCAACATGACCCGAATCATATTCTCTTCTCCGCTATCCTGCGATATTGGTCAGGACAACAGATTTGGAGGATCTAACAATGCTTAATGTAAACGGTAAGACGGTTCGCGAAATAGCGCTTCAAATGCCGGTCACGACTCGTGTGTTCGAGGAATACAAGATCGACTATTGCTGCCACGGTGACACCCTTTTTGATGAGGCATGCCGGAAAGCCGGGGCTCTGCCGGAGGTCGTGAACCAAAAGATCGACCTTCTCGTCGACGCCTCGAGCGAAAACGGAGATATGTTCTCAGACATGCCGCTGAACGATCTTATCGATCATATCCTGGACAAACATCACGTCTATACCAAAGAGGAAATGGAGCATTTAACTCCGCTAATGGCTAAGGTCGCAAGCCGTCACGGAGATCATTATCAATATTTGCTGGAGCTGAAGGAACTTTTCGCGGCCGTCTGTAACGACCTCGCTCCCCATATGATGAATGAAGAAACGGTCTTGTTCCCTTATATCCGCGACCTGGAATACCGTCGGTCAAACAAGATGACGGCCGCCTTTCCGCCCTTTGGCACGGTTCGGCATCCGGTCAACATGATGACCGTCGAGCACGAGGAGGTCGGGGACCTCTTGTCGAGAATGCGCGAGATAACGAATGACTATACCTTGCCGGAAGGGGCGTGTCCGAGTTTTACGGCCCTGTATCACCGGTTGGGAGCCTTTGAGCGGGACATTCACCAACATATCCATCTGGAGAACAACCTATTGTTTCCTCGGGCGATAGAACTTGAGCGAAGCGCGTTCAGTTGAATCCAAAATGTCAGATACCGTTTGCGTGCCAACCCGTGCACCGAATATCGGCCGGGTCAGGACCTTTAGGATAAGGCAGGTCGCCATCCCGACCGAGCACGGCAGTTGGAGCTTTTTGCTCGAACCGCTTATTGCGGGGTTGGTGATCGCTTACTCGATCGGCGGGGTATGGATCGCCGTGATGACCGTCGGCGCTTTCCTTTGCAGACAACCCTTAAAGGTCCTGGTCGCCGACCGCATGGGAAGGAGCAACGCCGATCGCGCAAGAGCGGCGCTTGCTTTCTTTTTGCTGTATGCATCGATCTTCACGATCGGGGTCGTCGGAACTGTAATCGTTTCGGGATCGCAGCCGCTCTTGCCGTTTGCTCTGGTGCTGCCGCTCATCGGATTTCAGATCTTTAATGATGTATCGCGACGGGGCAGGCAGCTCGCTCCTGAATTGTGCGGCGCGGTTTCGATCTCGGCATCTATTGCGGCGATCGCGATCGCGGACGGCTTGCCCCTGGCGGTTGCCGGGTCCCTTTGGGGCGTCTTTGTCCTGCGTCTGATACCTTCGGTCCTTTATGTCCGAAACCGGCTGCTTCTGGAAAAGGGCAAGGACCATTCGCGGATCATCCCGGCTCTCGCACATTTTGCGGCTCTGATCATTACCTGTTTCCTGGCCTATTATGGTTTGATCCCGATCTTGGCGACCTTTGCGATGCTGGTCCTGTTAGGCCGTTCGCTGACCGGATTGGCACCCGGCCGAAAGAAAAAACGGGCGATGCAGATCGGGGTTCTGGAGATCGCGTATGGCGCAATGACCGTCCTTGCCGTCGTGGCCGGGCATTTTCTTGGGTTCTAGTTCGAAGTAGTTTATACGCTTCGTCGCTCGGGCTGGACTACATCGGCCCGGCCCCACATTCAAAGTTCGGCTCCTCAAGATCTTCCAGTACCGGCAGGTAGGTTTGTTTGCCCTTATCCTTGTCCGGGCCGACGCGTTTGTAAAGCGCGCTGCCTGCTAATTCGAGATACTCGATCCGCGATGCAGCGAGCAGCTTTGCGATCTTCTCGACATACTTGGAGAGATGATCGTCCAAGAAGGTCTGGGAAGCCTCGGCGGTTATTTGGGCATTTTCTGCGTCGCCGCACTCGATCGCATAAAGCTCCTTAAGGCGAAGATAGGCGATGAAGCCGGTCTCGACAGCGATATGATCCGGGATCTCATGAGTTTTTGGCTTGTAGGAAAACGCATCATAGAAACTCAACAGTTCCGAGAGCAGATATCCCGGCTGAACCCAGCCGCGGTAACTCACCTCGCGTCCCGGTGCCGGTCCGCCCGGCCCGAAGACGAAATGAAACAGGCCTTCGCTTGCTTCGTTCTGCGCGGACCTGGCGGCTCGTTTCAGTTGTTTGTCCTTCACCTGCTCGCTGAGAGCCTTGACATCGCCGAACCAGTCGCCGGTCGGGCAATCAAAGAGCAGGCTGATAAGTCGCCACTCGGCCGCGTCCGCAAGGAGTCTGTTTTCTAAGGTCTCGGTTTTCATTTCTTTTGCTGCCTTCCTCGTCCCGTAAGATCCGGGGCTCCAACGGCCGAGGCGCGGTCTGCGTCCAGATCGATCTGTGACATTAACGAGCGTTCCTCATCATCGGAAAGTACTTGCTCAAGTATCGGATAGAGAAAATCGGTCTCTCGTTTGTCATGATGGCTACAAAGCCGGAGATAGAACGCCTCGCGATCCAGAAGTTTCAAAAGTGCCCTGTCGAGGTCTGGCTCAGATCGCAGTGCAGCGGTCTTTTGCTTGAAGACCGCAACATACGAACGCATCTTCGCATGGTCATCGAAGAAATACTTTGGCGACCCAGCCCCGGACGACACGGCCCTTTCGGAATACACCGGGAGGAGGATCGCTTCTTCATCGTTCATGTGGCGGATCAGGACCGTCTCGTACATTTCAAGCAGGGTGAAGGCCCTGTCGAACTCAAAATGAAGCAATGCCTTCTGATGATCGAAAAACATTTCGTCGATCAGGTCGTGTACTCGCTTGAGATCCTCTATCATAGGCGGTTCCTGCCGATTTACTTGAGTAGCAACGGTACCCATCCGGTCCTCATTTTCCGCGCACCAACCTCAGTATGAGCTCCTTCCCAGATCGCAAATGCGACCTGCGAAGGCGTGGCATTTGAGAAGGCAGGTGGCATCGGCCTTGTTATAACGACGGCCCAGCCTTTGGCCGTCTTCACGCCTTTGCCTTTCGAGACCGCATTCGGCGCTGGCGATAGAGTGCCCGGGCCTTCTGCAATGAGGTCTTCGACCGGCTGCGTTCGCGGGCCCGATCGGCGATTGCCCAGCCCACGTGCCGGCGCATATCGATCTGCGGTCTCTGCCCGAGCTTGGGGATCGTTCTCCAGGGGCTTTGACTCCGATGGGTAATGATCGACGGTCGCGTTTGGGTAAAGAGCGTTGATATTGTCCGCACGGCCATCGACGATCGCTTGCCAATCAGCACGCCAATACGATATCTCGACTGTCTTTCCTACTTCACCCATTTGCGGGGCGGGAACATTTGCCTCGATCTTTGCCGGCAATTGGACCGCACAACCGTCGATGAAATGTCTTGGACCGGGCAGGTCACTCTGCGTCTCATCGACCCATTCAAGCCGGAACGCCATCTCCGTGCCGTTGGTCATTGCCTTCACGTTCACTTCCTGAGTTGATGCCTCCATAAGACGTGGCTCGACCAGATCCTGCAGGATCATTTTCGATGTGTGAAGCGACACCGGTTCCCATGCAGGGTCATTAGGGTCAAGCGATATCTCCTTGACCTGAATGACGTTCACTTCGGGAGTTGGAACCTGCGCCCTCGAGCAGGATGCAATGACCACCAAACCAGAAATTATAGCGATCGTAACGTATCGCATATCGATGTCCTCCTCACGGGCAGTTGGTCCGCGTGATCTGATACAGCTTGTCGTATGCGGGCCGAATATGGATCGGCTCACGAAACGGCACATTGACAAGTTCTTTTCCGTTCTCATCCATCCCGATCGCCTTGTCGCCAACGCGTTTCCATTTCCGCATTATTTTCTCGCTCGAACCGAACAGGCCGAGCAGGCTCGTAAGGTCCTGATCGTTGGGAGCATTCCTGTAAACCTCGACCGCCTTATCGACGCCGGGACCGAACATCTGTTTTGTGAACGACGTGGGAACATGGATCGGCGGAATGTAATAGACGTTCGGTTCGAGCCCGAACTGCGGGAAAAGCGGCAGGGCGACCTTCTTGATGTGAACCAGGTAGTCAAGCGGGTTGTCCGCCTCGGCCTTGTCCGGGGTGTTCAGAAAACCAGCCATACGGATCTTCCCGATGCAGTTTTCGAAGCACTGCGGTGCCAATCCCTGTTCGATCTTGGGAAAGCATGCAATGCACTTTTCCGAGGTCGATGTCATCGGGTTGAAAAACACTTTCTTGTACGGGCACCCGCGGACGCATTCCTGATAGCCGCGGCAGCGGCCTTGATCGACAAGTACGATCCCGTCCTCGGGCCGTTTGTAGATCGAACCGCGCGGGCACGCGGCCAGGCACGCGGGGTAAGTACAGTGATTGCAGATGCGGGCAAGGTAATAGAACCACGCCATATCATGCGTACCCTCAATACTTGCCCCCTTGTCGATGCCGCCCGAACAGTCGTCTTCGCCGACATTCGGGTAAGCATAATCCTCGTCGCTGGGCCGCCAACCGAGGACTCGTTCGCCCGCGGGGGCCGATTCGAATATCGTGCTGCCCTCGTAGACCTGTTTCCCGTCCTTCTCGCTCCACTGCTGACCATCGAGCATCTCCAGGAGATTCAGATCCCACGCGAGCGGATAGAAGCCGTAAGGTTTGGTTTCGACGTTGTTCCACAACATGTACTCCTGTCCCTTGCCCGACGTCCAGGTGGTCTTGCACGCGAGCGTACAGGTCTGGCAGGCGATGCATTTATTCGTGTCGAAAACGGCGGCAAATTGCTTTTGCGGACGGCTTTCCGGATACCAATAAGACATCTCCCGTCCTAGCTGCCAATTATTTACGCGTGCCATTGTTTATTCTCCGTATTGGTCGAACTGAGTAAGATCGAACTTTCCGTCGGGAGGGCGACTGCCCATTTGACCTGTCGCCCCTTTAATACCGCGGTCACCAGCAGGACCGACGACGCAGCTGCGAGTATGAGGACCACGACGCTAAAAAGATCTCGCCGATCAGGATCGGCATCCGTGCGAACGAGGCCGATGAACGATGCGATCCCGGTTATTGCGATAATGGCAAATGCCGTCCTCGCAAAATGTTTATGTCCGGTCAACGCGGCCGATCGCGCGTCGCCGTACGGATCCGCTGCCCAGCTCGCCGCCTCGCCGGCCAGGGCAACAAAGAAAGTAAGTACCGCTAAAACGACGAACAGCTTTAGTGCAAAGCGCTTCACCGCGGCCTTCCGCCACCACAAACCGGCGCCTAGCAGAAGCGTAGCGAGAACGACGCCGATCGCGGGATAGTAGTTGAATAGGATATGTAGTTTGAGCGCGTCCATTTAAGTTTCCTACTTCTTGTCGGTAAAACCGCCCTCCAGGTATTTTTTCATCGCATCGGACTCCGTCCGCGGACGAATACCGAGCTTCACCGGACGCCACAGCTTCTCTTCTCCGATGCCGCCCGGTTCGGCCTTGGTGATCTTCACGAAGGATTCGCGAGGTGCTCCGGTCGGACAATGGATGTCGGCCGCGAAGCCCTTTCCCATCCCCTGACCGAACATTCCCTTGCGAACGAGCGAATCTGTCATCCACGTTGGCTTCAGCCAACCCCGTGTGGCGGATTGGTGTGAGCCGGAGCGAAACATCGCCTGATAGTTGGTCCGCGGATTCTTCGCCAACCCGTCCTTTCGCTCCGCCTGTCCCTGCTGCGAGCCCGGCGTGGCGCCGTACATGTTGAACCACATTCGCGTTACGCCGCGCGGTGTACCAGGATAATATCGAGCCCTGCAAAGCAGCCGGGCAAGATCGTAATTCTTCTTGTCCTTCTGCCAGCCTCGAAACGGCCGATCCTCCGGGTCTGCATCGATCCATACATAGTCGCCGTCGTTGACCCCAAGTTCCTGGGCATCCGATGGGTTGATATCGACATAGCCCTCCGTTACAAAGGGTGAGCGTTTGTCGTGCCGATATATGTCGCCGAACGGGCCGAACAGCATCGCGTTCATATCCGTGTCTATCGGCGTCGTATGTGAACCGTGGCGATATTTCGGGGTGTGGAATATGAACTTGAAATCATCTTTGATCAGCGGATGCGGCTTCGTTTTCGCTTCTGCCCAGGTGTACACCACATTGCGGCCGCAGCGGGTCTCGCTCGACAGGTCATCACGCTTTACGCCGTAGTCTTCGGGCTGAGCAGGACGCAACGCCTCATGGGGTGCCGAAATGATGATGTTCGGTTCGTAGAACGTTGAATCAACCGGTTCGCGGTGAACGGGCAGATTCTCGCCGGCTTCGATGAACTCGTCTTCCTCCCGATAGGACTCAAGCCGTCCCGATTTCGTATACCACGGGGAAGAATCGACCACCTGGTCATATCCGACATTCTTCGGCGTCGTTCGGCTATTGATCACCGCCGGAACACCGTCGAGTGCTTTGTCGTGCAGGTCCTTGAACGAATAGCCTTTCGTATTCGTCGAATGGTCCAGAATGCGTTGAAGATAAACATCCGTCCGATCTTCTCTTACAAATTTCCAGTAGTCGTTGAACCGCTGGTCGCCGGTAAGTTCGGCAAGTTTTGATGCGACCAGAGCATAGATCTCAATGTCGCCCATCGTGTTGAAGATGCGCGGGATCGGTGTTTTTGGAAATACTAGCAGGAACGGGTTCGTGACCGACGCGGTCATATCCGGATGCTTCAGCTCAGCCCATGAATCGACACCGAAGACCACATCCGCATATTCGCAGGAGGTTGACCACCACCATTCGTTCACCGCGATCAGCTCGATCTTCGGTATAGCGTTCACGACCATGTTGTAATGCCACTTCACGTTCCCGAGGATCGAGTTGGCATTAGCGAACCACAGCGATTTCGTCGGGCAGGGCATATGGGTCTTTCCCGTTAACAGCCTGTTGCCGACGCGTAGCGGATGATCTTCGTGGTTGTAGTAGTGTGCCGACTCCGCCCGCCAATACTGCTTTGGACGCGCGGGCTTCGCGGGATCGAGCTCAATGTCGAATGGGTTCTCATTGATATACTGCGGGGCCCCGTTGAACAACGCTGTTCGATAATTTCCCGCATATGAACCGACGTTCCCGCCGATCTTGCCGACGTTCCCCGTCAGGGCGGCGAGCAGGAAAACATCGCGATCCTTGTTGTCGCTATTGAAAAATTGGTTCGGGCCCATTCCCAGAGCGAAGAGTGTCGTCCCGGGCTGTGCCGCAAAGTGGCGGGCGAGCTTCTGAACGGCTGCGGCCGGTGCCCAAGTGAGTTCCTCAACGGTCTCGGGCGTGAAATGGGCGGCATATTCTTTCACCAGATCGAAGACCGGACGACATTTGACTTTGCTGCCGTCCACCAAAGTGACCTCGACCGAGCCTTCCAACAACGCTTCCCCGACCTTCGAAAATTTGCCCACCTCGTCACGGGTGACCGTTTGGGGCGCACCCGATCTCGTATCCCACCAAACGTAATCGCCCCATTCCGCCCGCAGTTTTTCGGGCACCACATTTTGCGTGGTCTGCTGTATCGGCGGCGGTTCTTTCTCACCTTCCTTTACTATGAATGTTTGTTTGAGCACTGAAGGCTCACCGCCAAACACTTCGGACGCCTTTAAGTACTTGAGCGAATCCATACGAACGAGCAGGGGCATGTCGGTCCATTGCCGAACGTATTCCTTATCGTAAAGATTCTCCTGGAGGATCACATTCGCGAACCCAAGCGCCAGAGCCGGCGTCGTCCCCGGCCGCACGACCAAGACCTCATCCGCTTTCGTTGCCGTTGCCGAATATTCGCATGCGATGACGACCACCCGCGTGCCTTTCATACGGGCTTCGGTCAGCCAGTGGGCGTCGGGCATCTTGGTGGTGATCCAGTTCATTCCCCAAACCACAACGGTTTTCGCCTGCTCGACTGAATTGAGATCGAACTCTACGGTCTGCTGTCCGGTGACCATCGTATGGCCGGGCGGCAGATCTGTGTGCCAGGAATAGTTGTCAAAACCCTTTGGCCCCATAGCCTGATCAGGGCCGACGCCGCGAATGTGGGAATCAAGCAATGCGATCGAATTCGCCATGCGATACATCCCGAACACGCGCGTCATCCCGAGCAAGGGCATTCCCCCGCGAAACTTCATTACCTGTGTGCCGACGCCTTGCGTGGCTTCGATCGTCGCTTCGTCGTAATGCTGCTCTTTTAACTTTCGTTTACCTTCGTCGCCCGTGTAGGTTTCTGCAATGTTCTTAAGTGCAGCGGCAACGATCGCTGCGGCCTCGTCATGCGACATTCGTATCCACTCGTCGCGAGCCCGGTTGAAATAGCTCTCGTCCGGCCGTCCGTCCTTTCCTCGCGGGAAACCTTCGTCATACCAGCGCTTATAACCCGCACGGACCATCGTCCCGTTCACCCGCCGGTCACCGTAGAATCGTCTCGTCAAGGCGAGGCCCTTCTGGCAGACGCGCGGGTCCCAGCGGTGCGAGGTCCCGTTGCCAAACAGATCGGTCGCCTGGCCATACTTCATTGTCGGGCCGATCCGCGTGATGACGCCCTGACGCACGTGAGCGTTGAGCAGGCAATTATGTGTGTCATTCGGAGCACACGTAAATGTGTATCTGGAATCGTATTTCCACAGGTCGCGATATGCGTTCTCCCAATCGCGGTTCGGATAGACCGCAAGCGGGTTTGTGATCGCCTCAAGTCCCCACGCATTGGTAGTTGATGCCACGAGAGCACCAAATCCGGCGGCGGAGATCCTTGCCATGAATTCGCGTCTGGAGATCTCTTTTTTCATAACATCCTCATTTACGACCCGACTATTTCGGATTCAAAGTACGCAGATAGACAACTATTGCCTCGATCTCGGCCTGTGTCAGTACCGGCCGGATCGGTGACGGATCGGTAAATCCCTTCATCACTGTTCCACGACGTCCCCTGCTGACAGTACCGACCAGGAACGTATCGGAAACACTCGACAGAAATGCCTTGTTACCGAGTGCGGGGCCCTCGCCGCCGATTCCCTTCGCCCCATGACAGCCGGAGCAATTCGCGGTGAAAAGCCTTTCGCCAAGGGCGGCATCGCCTCTCGCCCAGACCTGCGGCATCGTTTCCGGAACCGCCTGGACGCCCCCGCCAAGTTGGCGTATGAACGCGACCACTGCACGGATCTCATCCGCATTCAGGCCGTTCTCACGATCTCCCCACGGCAGCATCGGGCGTCCCGGGCGACCGCTCTTTATCGTTTGATAGAGAAAGTCATCCGAAGCGAGTTCCAGAAAGTCGGGATTGGTTATCGATGGATTGGGCGCGAGTCCCGGAAAACGTGTGCCTTGTCCCGTAGCGCCATGGCAGCTCGAACAAACTGCCGTATAGATCGTCTCTCCATTGTTCGCAAACTCTCTGGCGCCGAAGCGCATTGCCCTGACGCGGTCCTTTGGCAGGTAAGTATCGGGCAGCGTCCGGCGGCGAAGCGAAAGTGTATAGAGCGTGAGAAGGTCGATCTGCGTGTCGGTCAACCCCAGTGCGGGCATCTGCGATCCGGCAACGGTCGAGGCGGGAGAACGAAAATGCTGGACCACCCAGTTAGACAAGGTATGGTCGCCAGGGACTTTGGCGAAGTTAAGCTGATTCGGGTCCTTAAAGCCGGATACCGACAGGTTGACGCCTGCGTCACCGCCAAAATTTCCCACCGTATGACAGCCTGCACAACCGACCGTGTTGAACTGTGCCTTTGCCTCGATCAGTTTGGGCGCACCCACCTGTGTATCCAAAAAGACTTTCAGCGACGCTCGATCCGTTTCGGTGATCTCTCTGAATGATACCCTCCACGCGCCATCGGCGGCTTGCTGCGATCGCTGGAGATGGGTGGCATACCAATCAGCGTTGTAACCTTTGAGGCCAACGTGCGACAGGTCGGGGCCTTCCATGCCGGTCACATCGCCGCCCGGCCGCAGTGTTCCGCCGCGCCCGTCAAGACGGTGGCACGCGTAACAATCCAGACGTTCGAATGTCCGGCGCGCGTTTTCAAGCGTCGGCAGGTTCGGCACGTTCAGCGGCGTGTGGCAAGTTCCGCAGCTTGCATACGCATATTTTGCGGGCAGCATCGGTTCGGTCCAGAAATGCACATTGCCGTGCGCGTCATCTTTCTCTGTTGCTTGTCCCTGCCCGCCATGACACGTGGTGCAGCCGATCTCTGTCGGTGAATGTACGACCGACTTGTGGGCCGCACCAACTCTTAGGTCAGTAGAGATCTCCTCTCCGGAGGCCATGCCGACGTGACACGTAACACATCGGTCGGTGACTTTGAGGCTCGGATTCACGATCTGGCGAAGCCGGGTGTCGATCGGCCCCTCGGTCGTTTTTGCGCTGTTTTGAATGCCGTGCCATTCCTTCAGAAAGTTCTCGGACACCGCCGCGATCGCCAGTAGAATGAAAACGCCTATGCTTGAGACCATTAACAAATACTTGTTCTTGTTCATGGCATCAATGGCCTCCCCAATCCGCCGGCGACCAGAAAAAGTCCCAGTTCGGCCCGCGGAAATATGTGCCAATAACGGTCAGCACGATGAACCCGCACAAGAAGCAGGTGAAGAGCGCTAATGCTCCGGCCCGCGTCGAGTTGTAACGCTTGACGGCCCAGATCGAGAAGGCCGCGTAGATCGCCGTTAATACGGTTCCGGGGTTGATGAACGTAATGAATAACTGCGGAATATCCGGAAACCACTCGCGCAGCCATCCAAATCGGATCGCAAATGCCTCAACCGCT
>JAJNPX010000263.1 GCA_021155145.1 Acidisarcina sp.
AGACCACCGCGTCGAGCCGATCCGGTGAAAGGCCGCCCTCGTCCAGGCAATACCTGATGGCATTAGTCGGAAAATCAAAGTCGTGTTTGATGCGCGTGAAACGCTCTTCCTGGGCGGCGGCGATTATTTCGCCGTCAACCACGAGGGCCGCCGCGCTGTCATGATAAAAAGCCGATATTCCCAGGATCGATGTCATTCTGTCTTATCCGGTCTATTTAGATCTTCGATCAGAGTTTCGTAAACAAGCTCGTGGCCGGCCGGGCTTAAGTGCATCGGGTCGGCAAATAGAAACGCCTGCGACGGGTCCGCCAACTTCTGAAATCTCTCGCGGGTGTCGAGCGTGCGTATGCCATTCGCATTCAAGAATCGCCGCACCCGTTCCTGCGGTTCAAATCCATCGGAGAATGATCTTCGAAGCTGCACCTCATACGGACTGAGGACGATCGTGTATCCGATGCCGCGCTGCTCCAGGCCTCGCCCGATCTCGACCAGGGGCCTCATCACCTCTTCGAAACGGGCATCATCCACGTCCATATTTCGAATATCACTCAAGTAATATTGCCGCGAAGGGTCGATCGTCATTCCCGTAAGGAAAACGTAGAGCTTTGATCGAGGCCCGAAGAACTCGTTCACCCAAATAAAACCATTCGCTACCGCCCGCTTTACGCTCTTCCAAAGGCTCGTATCGGACGGCGTGGGCTTGGTGTATACATCGGGCGCTTGAAAGTCGTTGAGGCAATAGAAAAGGTAGACCTTCTTTATATCTCCCTTTTCCGAAAGTGCCTTTTCGACCGTGCGAACATAATCGGGGATGGCAAAACCGATCACGCCCGAGTTGTAGATCCGGGCCGCGGGCAGGGCCGTTCTCAGTCTGCCCGCAAAGGTCGCCTCCTCGGGCACCCCGACCCCAAATGTAACCGAATCGCCGACCAGTAATATCGCTTCATCGGCGGGTTGATATGAGTAGCCCGCCGGAACTCTAAAGCCGTTCTCGTCGGAGAACACTGGCACGCCAAACGAGATCCCCTTCGCATTCGGCTCGTTGCCGGTCACGAATCCCCGGTCGCTTATCGTCACGAATTCGCGGCTCGTTTTGCGGAGATTGATGTCCAGGAAAATACGGCAAAAAAGCTCACCCGCTCCGAGCAGGACGAGGACCAGAATGCTCGACATCGTAAATGCAAGCAGTTTTTGTTTCCAACGAAGATCGCCCTTGGACATCAATGTTCGGGGAGTTCGCGGTTTATATATCCGGAATTCGATTAAAAGCTAACAAATCGTATGATGCGTCACAAGTCGCTCTCACTTGGCGTGTTATCCTTTGAACACGGATGCACACCTGGAAACTCGAGATCGAATACGAAGGAACACGTTACCGCGGATGGCAGATCCAGCATAATGCCAAGTCGATACAGGGTGAGATGCAGGATGTTGCCCGCCAGCTTTTCGCTGGCAAATTCGAATTCTTCGGGGCCGGGCGGACCGATGCCGGCGTGCATGCCCTTCGCCAGGTCGCACACCTGAAAGTCGCCGATTTGACCGCGAACGTCACGCCGCGGCAGATCCAACACGGTTTCAACGACCTGCTTCCATATGACATAAATGTCCTAAAGGTCTCCAATGCCCCGGCGGATTTTCACGCCCGGCACGATGCGGTTTCCAGATACTACCTGTACCAGATATCAACCCGTAGAACGGCTTTTGGAAAGAACCTTGTCTGGTGGATCAAGGATCGGCTCGATGTTAAGGCAATGTCGGAGGCAGCTGGAACGCTCGTCGGCAGCCACGATTTCCACTCGTTTTGTGAACTCGACGAAGGCAAGAGGCTATCGACGGTCGTAAAGGTCGAGCACGCCGAGATCTTTACAGACGGCGACCTGATCTGTTTTCGGATCGGTGCGTCGCATTTCCTTTGGAAAATGGTAAGGCGGATCGTGGGTATGCTTACCGAGGCAGGAAGGGGAAGCCTGGACCACGCCGGATTCGAACGTCTCTTGAAGTTCAAGTCCGACGTTCCGGCAAAATTCACGGCGCCGCCATCGGGGCTGTTCCTTGAAAGCGTCCTTTATCCCGGCGACAAACCTCCGCCACCAAAGCGCGGCCCTTTGTCGGTCGGATAGACTTCTAACTTGCCAATCAACGCAGGTTGTGACAAATTCATTTTATTCAGGAAACTCAATTTTTCGTATCCGGGGGAGACCATTTAATGCCCAAGATCACCGCTGAAACTGCCACAGGGACCGTCAATTTCGATTGTTCTGAAGGCCGAAAGCTCGTTCTCTGTTTGGAAGATAACGGCGTCGACATCATGCACCGATGCGGCGGAAACGCCCGATGCACCACATGCCGCGTTGAGGTACTAAGTGGCGACATCGGTTCACGCACCGAAGCCGAGGAAGCGATACTTGCCACCAAGCCGGACATCGCGCCCAATACTCGCTTGTCGTGCCAGATACGTCTCAACGGCGACGTTCACGTCAAGGTAATAAACCAGGCCAGCGTCACGGGTATCGAACCCGGGACACGGCCGGAAGAATAGACAACCAATTGAAAAGGGGAACTATGATCGAAAGACTGAAAAACAAACTCGCTGATAAATTTGAAACTGCCGAAGCTCATTGCGATGCTCCGTGCGGTGTCTACGACCCTTCGTCGGCCCGAATAGCGGCCGAGGCGGTGCTGTCGATGACAAAAAAGATCCTCGACCTGAAAGCGCCGGACGGCAGCGACGCAAAGGCGACGGCAAACTATCACAACACGCTTACGCGTTACATCATGGTCAAGGAAGAGCAGGCGCGTCTCGCAAAGGAGGAGATCCTCATCCTTTGGACAGACTATTTCAAGCCGGCTCATCTGGAAAAATATCCGGATCTGCACGACACGTTCTGGAAAGCGGCAAAGCTTTGCTCCGCGTGCAAGGTCGAGGTCAGCCTCGAGCATGCTCAGGAACTCATGGAAGCGATCAAAGAGATCCACGGCATTTTCTGGGGAAGCAAGGACAAGGACGTTGCCTGGTACACTGCGTCGTAGTTTCCGATCGTTTGAAGGGCAGCGTGTTTGACGGCCGTTGCCCTTTTATGTTTTTTTATGCGCGACGAAATCCCCTCTGCCGGACTTCGCGAGTGGCTCAATCTGCTGTTGGGCCGGCGGTTCGGAATGCGGGTCGAAGGCGATTCGATGCTCCCAACGCTCGAATCAGGCGACAAGGTTCTCGTCGATCCCAGGGCCGCGATCCACGAAGGCGACATCGTTCTTGCCAACCATCCTTTCAAATCCCTTCAAATGATCAAACGCCTCCTGTCGATCGAAGCCGACGGCCGAATGTACCTGGCCGGCGACAACCCGAAGGAAAGTTCGGACAGCCGCGTCTTCGGCGTGATCAACCGAAAACACCTTATCGGCAAGGTAGTTTCTCGGCTTTAACGACTTCCCTGAACCGCGATTTACAACGAGATATATTTGTTGACGTCTGATGCAGTGATGTAATAGCATCAAATGTATGAGAACCACCTTGGACATTGAAGAAGACGTTCTGCTCGCGGTCAAAGAACTGGCGAGGCACGAAAAGACCACGGCAGGAAAGATAATTTCCCGCCTTGCCCGTAAGGGACTGACCGGAGACAGAAAAAGATCAAGAAAGGTGGAATATCGTAATGGCGTTCCGCTGCTACCACGCCGGGGCGTAATTGTAACCAACGAGTTGATCGACAAGATCCGAGATGAAGAAGGGATCTGAGCATGCGAGCACTGCTTGATATTAATTTCGTAATCGCGCTATTGGATCCTGAACACTCATTTCACCCTGCGGCACATAAGTTCTGGAAAGACTCTGGTCCAACCAAATGGGCTTCTTGTCCCCTGGTAGAAAATGGCGTCTTAAGGATATTAACTGGTCCGAGCTATCCCGGAAGAGCGGCTTACTCGAACGAAAATGTTTTGGAGCTTCTGAGGACTTTGATCAATAACTCAGATCACGAATTCTGGCCTGACGACATTTCTCTTCTGGATAAAGATCACTTTGACGCGAAACGAATTCTCGGACCGAAGCAGTTAACGGATACCTACCTTCTAGGGCTGGCCGCATCAAGGGGCGGGCGACTTGTTACATTCGACCAAAGGATAACCCCGGCCGCAGTTTCCGGGGCTTCAGAGAAGAACCTTTTTGTGATCGTATAACCGGCGACTAGATCAAGAGTACCCTAAATCGCGAAAAAGGCCGTCTTAAATTGGCGGCCCTTTTGATCGTCCAAAAAGCTTCTCGTGGTCGAACTTGTTAGTACTTTGGTACCGACCGGTCGACCTCGTCGGACCACGCGCCGATGCCGCCTTTCAGATTTACCAATCGCCCTTCGAATCCGGCGTCCTTTAGATAGCCGATCGCTTTTGCGCTTCTGACGCCGCCTTTGCATTGAACGACCGTAACCTTGCCTTCCGGTATCTCGCCGATACGCTTCACCACCTCTCCGAGCGGGATCAGCCTCGCCGTGGGGATGCGTGCGATCTCGAACTCGTGAGGTTCGCGAACGTCGATCAGCTGAAAATCAACTTGTTCCTGAAACCAATTATTGAGTTCTGTCGCCGTTATCTCTTCGATCTCGGGCGACGGTTCGACCGGGGCCTTTAGGCCACAGAATTCCTCGTAATCGACCAACTCTTTGATCGAAGGATTTTCGCCGCAGAGCGGGCAGCTCGGATCTTTCCGTAGTTTCAATTGCCGAAATGTCATCTTCCACGCGTCGAACAGCAACAGGCGGTCAAGCAAAATGCCCTCGGCTCCAAGAATGACCTTGATCACCTCGTTTGCCTGAATTGTGCCGACGATGCCGGGCAGAACGCCGAGCACCCCGCCTTCGGCGCAGGACGGGACAAGTCCAGGAGGAGGAGGCTCAGGATAGAGGCAGCGGTAACATGCTCCCTTCTCCGCCCAGAAGACGCTCGCCTGCCATTCGAACCTGAAAATGGAACCGTAGA
>JAJNPX010000313.1 GCA_021155145.1 Acidisarcina sp.
GACCGGAAGCCTGAGATTGTGATCGACTGAACTCGCACAACACCCCCTTACGTTGAAGTCTTCCAGTGCCGCGCTTTTCTCGATCCAAAAAGTTTCCCCGTCAAACGGACCTTCCGTATGTCCACGCTTTAACGGGCGATTCAAATGCGTAAATGCGGAGTCGGCCTCACATGAAGTTGCGGAAGTCATACACGTCGTCGACCAAATTAGGATTCTGCTGAAGAATGTCGGCGAACAGCTTCGAATAAACGAGCGTGACAGGAAGTTTCTTATAAAGGTTATTGTTATTCCAATCCATCTTCGTGAGACCAAGAATCCCAGAACACGTATCGTGCCATCCTCCTGCACCAGAAAAACGCCGGACCAGGATGGGAGAAGGCGTGGGCTTCAATACGCCCTCTTTATATACGTTCCAGTTTGAGTTCTTGACGTGAACACCTTGGACGCTGCCCTGCGTCCAAAGAAGGGCTTCGTTTGAGTCGATGGGCAGATAAGTACCGCGCTCTACAGGGTAGTTGTAGGGCTCTGGCTTATTTACGTCGTATCGAATGCCTCGCCACGGCACGTCCTTCACAATCTGAACAAGCTCGACTTCTGTTCCCTTTCGAAAACTATCAATGGCGCCAAGAATCTCTTCTTCTTTGAACTCGGTGTTTTTGTGAACCGTTACTTTCGAAGGCGAGCGGCCAGCGTGCCAAGACTGATAAATCTCTAGGCTGCGCGACAGAACTGACTGCATCTCAAAATATGAGAGGTAAGGATTGCGCTTGCGGTCTTGTGTGAATTCACGCGCGTCGTAAGCGACAAAGCGAAAGCCGGTTCCGTCAGGATCAAACACTTGGCTGCAGCAAGTACTGTAGAGGTTACCGGACTTATCTGACTTTAGAGCGTAGCTAATCCCAACGAACGCCTCATCCTTTGCGATGTTCGCGAGCTTCCATGGAAATCCACCTGCTTTTGCGTATACCGCGACGCTCATCCCCCACATAACATTCGCACGACACTCGCGTTCGAAGCTGCTATTGCGAACAATCTGGATTGGGATGTTCGAAGGGGCGCAATAGGCTTTCAGGAAGTCATGGAAGTCGAAGTTCTCGCCCTCGAAGCAGTCTGCCCACTCGGGTGGCAAATAGAGCAACACGACGTCGAAGCTGAGCCTTACTGACCGCAGCTGCGCTATACAGTCGAAAAGGCCTCTGGCCAAGTCCAGCTTCTTCCCTTGCTTGGCATAGGTATCAAGTTCGTCAGGAAAGGTCAGCGTAAGTTGATCATTCGGTGGCCGCAGCGGCGTTCTGAACAGCGATGAAAACCCGGTGTATTCCGGATAATAGTTGGTGGCCTCCCTAGGAACCGCTCGTTGTTCAAACTCGGCGACCAGTCTTTGTAATTTAGGAATGTCCTTCTTCGGCGCCATGATGGCCAGCCGAACGGCGCTAGGCGTGCCAAACTTCAAGCCATAGGGACCTGACTCAATCAGCCCTAAAAGGGGATGACGATCCGTACTCCCGCCCGCGAAGACAAGGGAGGGCTCTGCTACTTTCGAATAGCCAGCAAGTTCGGCGAGGATATTCGTCATTTTGTCACTCGTCGCGTAAACGCACTTCTAGAACCGATTTCAAAGCGTGGGTTCTCCGTCAAACTCCCTTTATCGAAGGATGACACTGTCGAAACCGTATTCCGCTCTGTAGTACCCAGGAGAACCTTGATCCAGGCATCGAGCAGGGCATTGTATTTCGCGTTGAGCCGGTCCTTTCGCCGCTCGCCCAGAAAGTCTGTCGTCAACCTCCGGGCACGCGTCGGCCAAATCCAAACGTCAGGCTCGACGACGATCCAATGCCTGTCGTTTTTTTGCTCGACCGAGACACGGGCGCATTCGGCCCATGAAACGCGCTCGGCCTCCGGATGAAATTCATCGGGAGGCGCGATCAGGCCGGCTATTATCCCGGCGGCCCTTCCGGTAATTTTTGTGATCGGGGAAAGCTCGGATGTCCGATCGTCTTGCGGCGCGGCGATTACGAACGACGACGTACGATTGGTTCGTCTCACGAGGGGCTTCCCGCGCGCAAGAGCTGCGACCGCAGCCTCTTCTACAAATCCCTTGATCTGCAAGTTTGTTGCGAGGTTCAAGTCTTGCGGAACGTCGGCTTCAGTCAATGAACCAAAGTCGGCGCCGACAACGACCTTGATGTCATTTGACGCTCCCCAACATAGGACTTTATCCGCTTTCGTGAAAATAACCGCGCCGTCCGAGCGAGAACGCAACTCGCGAACATCGTCCCATGCCAAGGCGCGCGTGGTCTCCAAGGCATGACACTTCTTGGGTAAGGAGATGAGTGGTAGTGCATTCAATCTGACGATGGGAGTGCCATGCCCTGTCGAAGGGAGCGGTATCGCCACCGGCGTCAGCGCCGATCCTCTTACCTTGTTGTCAAGCACAACATCCTTATTCAGCGTGTTGCGCCACAGACGAAGCATAAGCGCATCATACGTTTCGATGAAGACAATGTGGGCGTCAACATTCCTTTGGCGCGCAGCCTCTAAGAACGCTTCCACGCTGGGCGCGGGCGACGAGCCTTTGAGGCATGTCCAATAGATGCCGTGTGGATAGGGATTGGTCGTATCGAGGACCGAGTGGAGCAAATCCAATACGCTTTTGTCGCGCCCGCTATATCCGCAGAGAATGAGGCCGAAGCGGTTGCAGGCGGTGCGAAGACCGGCGGCGAGATCCTGGTTCTGAGCTTGCAAATCTTCGGAAAGGTTCTTGATACTCTCGTAACGGAAGTCGCCGTGCAGCTTGCAATAGATCGGAAATTCCTCGTTCTTATAAGCGCTGAGAATGTTGTGGCTGCCTTCAAGGTGAAACGGCACGAGGGCCTGGCCCCCCACGTCGGCGACCGCGGTTTCGACAACGTCGTCGAAGTTTGTCGTGAAGATCGCGGGCGCAAGCTTGGAAGCTATGAGCGCTCCGAGAACCCGGTTTCCGACGCTAAGCGACGCCTTGTCGAGCGCAAGAACCGCTCGCAAATATGCGCGCTGTTTTTCTCGATCAGACCCAAAAATAAGTTCGAAGTACCGCTCATATTCGCGTTCTTCCCACATTTTTGGGAAACCGCGGGATTCCATGAAAGATTGAATCCGATGCTGAATTGCATCGGCCTGCAAATCTTGCCGATCGATATCTTGGTTCTCTTCACGACAATAAAAGCGTCGCTTCATATCCCACAAAATATCGGTCGCTGTCGGCAATCCTGCGCTGCGGGACGCGCCGGCCCC
>JAJNPX010000320.1 GCA_021155145.1 Acidisarcina sp.
AACTCGAACGGGCAACGCGTGCCGGAGCCGATCTGATCGGCGTAAATAACCGCGACCTGAAGTCGTTTCATGTGACACTGGACGTCTCCCGCGAACTCATCCGTCATGCGCCACACGACGCGATATTGGTCGCAGAAAGCGGACTTCGGACGAGAGCGGACCTGCTTGAGCTGCAGGCGCTCGGCTACTCGGGATTCCTTATCGGCGAGGCGCTTATGCGAAGCGAGAGCCCGACCGAGGCACTCCGAGATCTCTCGCTCAACGCGAACCAATTATCAATTACTGATTATCGAATTAGTAATTAGCTTAAAAGGGGGAGATCGTGACAAAGGTTAAGATCTGCGGCATAACGAATCTTGCAGACGCCAGGCTTGTGGCCGACCTCGGGGCCGATATGATCGGCTTCAATTTCTATGCGGGCAGCAAACGATACGTCTCACCGGAGCATGCAGCTTCGTTTGTGGATGCCTTGACCGGCGGTATTACTAGAGTTGGCGTTTTCGTTGACGCATCCGTAAACGAGATCCTACTCGCACAACGGCTGGTTAAGCTCGATGCGATACAACTGCACGGAAACGAGTCGGCCCGCTATATCGCCGAGTTGCGAGATAGGGTAGATGCGACGATGATCAAGGCGATCCGCGTGAGGTCAGCATCAGACATCGACTCGGCTAAAGCCTTCGGAGCCGATGCCATTCTGTTGGAGGCGTACTCTTCTGTCGACATCGGCGGGACCGGCGAGACATTTGATTGGCAACTCGCGGAGAGGGCCGGAGCCGGCCTGAAGCTGCTCTTGGCAGGCGGCCTGACCCCGGAAAACGTCGCTGAGGCCATCAGTAAAGTCCGGCCCTACGCCGTCGATGTGGCAAGCGGCGTCGAATCGTCGCCGGGAAAGAAGGATCCGAAGAAACTGGAAGCGTTCATAAAGAACGCACAGAATGCATGACGAATTACGAACCAAACGAACTCGGATACTGGGGCGAATACGGCGGGCGATACGTGCCGGAGACGCTGGTCGCTCCGCTCGATGAGCTTACCGACGCATATTTCGCGTACCGACACGATCCGGCATTCCGGGCGGAGTTCGATTCGCTGCTCAAAGATTTTGTCGGGCGCCCGAGCCCGCTCTATTTTGCCGAGCGCCTTACGGAAAAGCTTGGCGGCGCAAGGATCTATCTGAAACGTGAGGACCTGAATCACACCGGCGCCCACAAAATAAATAACTGCGTCGGGCAGATCCTGCTCGCACGCAGAATGGGCAAGAAACGGATCATCGCCGAGACCGGTGCCGGTCAGCACGGTGTAGCGACAGCGACGGTGTGTGCGCATTTCGGGCTCGAGTGTGTCGTTTATATGGGCACCGAGGATATGCGGCGGCAGGAGCTGAACGTCTTCCGTATGCGGCTTTTAGGTGCTGAGGTCCGCGGTGTCGATTCGGGGTCGCGGACGCTCAAGGACGCGATAAACGAGGCTCTTCGCGATTGGGTGACGAATGTCGAGTCAACCTATTACCTGCTCGGCTCGGCTCTCGGGCCGCATCCTTATCCGCTGATGGTGCGGGATTTCCAATCGATCATCGGCCGCGAAACTCGCGAGCAAATTAAAGAGAAAGAATCCCGGCTGCCCGATCTGCTGATCGCGTGCGTGGGCGGCGGCTCGAACTCGATCGGGCTCTTTCACGCGTTTCTCAATGACGAGAAAGTTAAGATGATCGGAGTCGAGGCGGGCGGAACCGGCAGTGCTTTGGGCGAACACGCTGCACGGTTCATGACCGGTGCCGGTGTCGGTATTTTGCAGGGAACCAAAAGCTATCTGCTGCAGGATGAAAATGGGCAGATCGCGTTGACACACTCTGTTTCCGCAGGGCTCGATTATGCGTCGATCGGCCCGGAGCACGCATTCCTGCACGACAAAAAGCGGGTCGAGTACACGCACATTTCCGACATCGAAGCACTCGACGCCTTTCAACTTCTGTCCGAGACTGAGGGCATCATCCCGGCGCTCGAGTCGGCACACGCGATCGCGCAGGTAGTCAAGACCGCGCCAAAGATGCCGCGCGATTCGGTCATCGTCGTAAATCTTTCGGGCCGGGGCGACAAGGACGTAAATACGGTCGCGGATCTATTGAAAAAGATCCATTAATAATTAGTAATTGGCCAATTATCAATTACCAATGAAGAATCGCTTTATGAGCAGGATCGGCAAGAAATTTGAAGAACTGAAACGCGAAGGGCGCAAAGGATTCATTCCATTCGTTTCCGCGGGCGATCCCGATCTTGAAACGTCGAAGCGTATCGTCTTAACGCTCGCCGAAAACGGAGCTGACATCATCGAACTCGGAGTTCCATTCTCTGATCCGATGGCGGACGGGCCGACCATTCAGGCATCCTCTCAGCGGGCCATCGAAAATGGTATTAAGATCACCGATATTCTGCAGATGGTCCGCGAGGTGCGAAAGGCGACAGATGTTCCGATCGTCCTCTTCAGTTACCTTAATCCGCTCTACCGGTACGGCGTTGAAAAACTGGCCGCCGACGCGGCCGATGCGGGTATCGACGGCGTACTTATAACCGACGCCGTCAACGAAGCCGCCTATGTCGCTTCGCAGATACTCGGCCGGAACGGGCTCGACCTTATATCGCTGATCGCTCCGACCACTTCCGACGAGAGGCTCCGTCGCATCGCCGCGAACGCGAGCGGTTTTATCTACGCCGTTTCCCGGGCCGGGGTCACGGGGGCCCAAAAGGAGACGGGCTCCGCCGCACGCGAATTGGTCGAGCGTACGCGGAGAGTCACAGACCTGCCGATCGCCGTCGGGTTTGGGATCTCGACCCGTGAGCAGATCGCAGAGGTCTGGCAATATGCCGACGCGGCGGTCGTCGGTTCGGCGATCGTAGCGGAGATCGAACGGTCGCTCGAGAGTCGACAGACGGTGGAGAGAATCGCCGACTTCGTTCGAGGCCTGCTGCCCGCGGTTGCAAAAGAACCGTTGGAAATCTAGAGTTTTAAGTTTGGGCGATCGAAGCTCGCTCTCCGAGCAGGAAGCGAGCCCGGATCGATAGGACATCTAATTATGCTCATCGTAATGAAACCCGACGCGACCGAGTCCGAGATCGAACGGGTATTGGAGATCATCGGCAAACTGGGCTATCGCGGGCACGCAATGCCCGGCGAGAACCGGACCGCGATCGGAATCACGGGCAACAAGGGTGCGGTCGATCCCGCACATTTCGAGAACTTGCCGGGCGTCGCCGACGCTATCCGGGTCACAAAGCCGTACAAGTTGATCTCGAAAGACCTTCGGCCCGAAAAGTCGGCGATCAAGGTCGGCAATGCA
>JAJNPX010000394.1 GCA_021155145.1 Acidisarcina sp.
CGACAGCGGCCGGCGTGTCCTCGAGACCGCCCTGGACGAGTCGAAGCGGCGGGATCAGAATTACGTTTCGATAGAGCACATTCTCCACGCTGTGACCCGCGAAGAGGACGACCTGTTCACCTCTACGATGCGCGATCTTGCCGTCGACCCGCGCTCGGTAAAGCTGCTTATCGAAAAGCGAATGGACACCGGGCGGCAGCATACCGGAAAAGGGTTCCGCATCGCGCCTGAAACGACCGAACTTTTTAAGCGGGCAATGGACCGCGCGAGATCGCAGGGACGCCGCGTGATAGACGGCAGCGATATCTTTTACGTACTTTCAAATGACGAACGAAGCATCCTGAACGACGTCCTGCAGAACCTTGGCGTACCGGCCGAGGAAGTTGCCCAAAGCGCTCGTTCGCGGATCCGAAAGCGCGAAAAGGAAGAAGAGCGAAGCCGTCAGAAATACGAACTGCCTAGTTTTCTTCGCCACTTCGGCGTTTCGATGAATAAGTTGGCCCGGCAGGATAAGATCCCTCCGACGATAGGCCGCGAGAAAGAGATACTGCAGATGATCGAGATCCTTTCGCATAAGGAGCGGTCAAATTCGCCGATGCTCGTCGGCGAGCCCGGGGTCGGCAAGACTGCCGTTGTCGAGGGCCTGGCGCGGTTGATCGAGCTTGAGCCGGAAAAGGTCCCTTCGCGGCTTCGCGATTCGCATATCGTTCAGCTTCAGATGGGCGGCCTCGTAGCCGGAACCATGCTCCGCGGAATGTTCGAAGAGCGTATAAAAGGGATCATCGATGAGGTGAAGGAAAAGGACCACATCATTCTTTTCATCGATGAGGCTCATACCATAATTGGTGCCGGATCGGCGATGGGAACGTCGAGCGATGCGGGCAATATGTTCAAATCGGCGCTCGCGCGTGGCGAACTTCGCATTATCGGCGCGACGACGATGACCGAGTATAAGGAATACATCAGCGACGACGAAGCCCTAGCCCGCCGCTTCAGGCTCGTGAAGGTGGATGAACCGACCATTGACGAAACACGCCAGATCCTGATGGGGCTGAAGCCGAGGCTTGAGAAGAACTACTCCGTGACCATCTCGGAAGAGGCGATCAACACCGCTCTCGAAATGTCTCCCAAGTACATACGAAATCTCCATCTGCCCGACAAAGCCATCGGCTGGCTTGATACCGCGTCGGTCAAGGTCGAGATAAACGAACCGGAGAAAATGATCGTCGAGCCCGAGCACATCATCGATGTGATATCGCAAGAGTCCCGTATCCCGAAGGATATGATCTATCGCGACACCGCGGACCGGTTCTCTAAGATGGAATTGGACCTCGGCCAACGCGTGATAGGCCAGAAAGATGCGGTCCGGGCCGTTTCCGAACGCCTCCGTCTAAACAAGGGGCCGCTTAAGGAAAACCACTACGCCCCGGATGGTGTTTTGCTTTTCCTTGGCCCGACCGGCGTCGGCAAGACCGAGCTCGCAAAGGCCGTTGCCGAATTCATGTTCGGCGACGAGAACAAGATGATCCGTATCGATATGAGCGAGTACGGCGACGGAACGGTCGGCATTGAAAAGCTTATCGGGATGCCTCGCGGCATTGTCGGCAGCGAACGCGGAGGCATCCTCACGGAACAGCTTCGTGATAACCCCTATACCGTTCTGCTGCTCGATGAGGTCGAGAAGGCATCGCCATACCTGATGAACATTTTCCTTCAGGCATTCGATGAGGGATGGATCACCGATGGCCGTGGGAAAAAGGTGTATTTGTCCGACGCGATCGTGATAATGACATCAAATCTCGGTTCGGAGAATTTCAAACGATACGAGAAACCGCTTGGCTTCGGGCAAAAGACGCTCGGCGACATTATGCAGATCAGGGGCGAAGCGATGAAAGCAGCAGAGACGCGCTTCACACCTGAATTCAGGAACCGTATTGATGAGATCATCGTTTTCTCACCGCTTACGATGGACGAGGTGCGGGACATTGCCCGGTTGTATCTTGGCAAGGTCAAACGCAACATGGAGCGCCAGGGCAAATTTGTCGAGATCACCGAGGCCGCGGTCGACGCATTGACGGAAAAGGGATTCAGCCCGGCATACGGAGCAAGATTCCTGAAGCGTCACATCGATCAGAAGGTAAAACTTCCTATAACCAACCTTTGGAAGACCGCCGTGAGGTTCATGGTGGACACAAAGGACGGAGAGATCGTCGTCTCGCCGAACGACTCCTTCAGCCTCAACTAAACCTATCGGCGGCTTACCGCATCAAAGGCTTCGGTGATAAAATTCACCGAAGCCTTTTTTATGCGAAGATCCATCATACTTCTTTCTCGATCCCTGATTTCGATACTCCTCCTCTCAGCCACACAGATCAGCCAAACGCCGGATACCAGCGCCGATGCCGTGCTTCAAAAGGCCGTCCAGCGTCTCGGCGGGGAAAAGTACCTTGGTGTCTCGTCACAGGTCAGCCGCGGCCGCTTCAGCATGTTCAAGGACGGCGTGTTCGTTTCGTTTCAGTCGTTTATCGATGT
>JAJNPX010000409.1 GCA_021155145.1 Acidisarcina sp.
ATCTTCGAACCTCCGATAACCGTTCCTGCGGGTGCAACAAGGGCGTACGCTCCCGCCCCAACCGTGGTTGCGACGAATTCGCGACGCCCTAGTTTCATATGGAACGCGGACATTCTTGTCCGCCATCAACTACTTAGCGGCATGAGCTTTGTTGCGCGTATCTTTTTCTTTGATACGTGCAGCCTTGCCGCGGAGATCGCGCAGGTAGTAGAGCTTTGCACGGCGGACCTTACCGCGGCGGACGACGTCGATGTGGTCGACGATCGTCGCGTGCAGCGGGAAGATACGCTCGACACCCACGCCAAAACTCACTTTCCGCACGGTAATGGTTTCGCGTGCGCCGCCGTGTTTGCGGGCGATGCATACACCTTCAAAGATCTGGAGGCGTTCTTTGTTGCCTTCCTTGATGCGTACATGGACCTTTACCGTGTCGCCCGGCTGAAACGCCGGTATGTTCTCTTTCAGTTGTGTCTTTTCGACTACGTCTAACCTGTTCATATATTTGCGGGCCAGAGGTCAGCGGGTTCGCCGCTCACATTTCACCATCGTCTCCTGTCAATAGGTCTGGTCTATTCCTTTTTGTCTTTTCGAGCGCCCTTTCCGAGCGCCATTTTTCGATCTGGGCATGGTTGCCGTTCAAAAGCACATCCGGGACCTTCATCCCTCGAAACTCTGCCGGCCGGGTGTAATGCGGACAATCGAGCAGCCCGTTCGAAAACGAATCGTTCTCCGCAGACGTCTCGCTTCCCAGCGCTTCGGGCAATAGCCTCACTATCGCATCCGTCACGACTATCGCTGCCGGTTCCCCACCAGAGAGCACATAATCGCCGATCGAGATCTCATCAGTTACGAGTGTCTCATTCACCCGCTCGTCGATACCTTCATAACGTCCGCAGATCATCACGATACGCTTTGCTTCCTCGGCGAACTCCCTTGCGATCGTCTGCGTCAGCGGTCGCCCCTGCGGCGAAAGCATCACGACACGCGAACCTTCAGGATATTCGCTGCGATCCGACGTTCCAAGCAATCGCTCAACGGCAAGGAAGATCGGTTCGGCCTTCATCACCATCCCGTCGCCGCCGCCGAATGGCCGGTCATCGGTCATTTTGTGCTTGTCGGTGGCATACTCGCGTAGATCGTGTACTGTGATGTCCACGATCCCGGTCTGCCTTGCCCGGCGTATTATTCCAAAATCAAAGACCTTATCAAAAAACTCGGGGAAAATTGTCAGTACATCGATCTTCAACTAAAACTCCAGTAACCCCTCAGGCGGATCGATAACGATCTTCTTGTTTTCGACATCGACCACCGTACAGATCGATTCGGTAAAAGGCACCAAATACTCCTTTTCTTTTCCATCGATAACCAAGATCTCGGGACCGCCCGTTCGCATCAATTCTCTTACCGTACCAAGTGCGTCGCCTTCGACGGTTACCGCCGAGCAGCCCTCAAGCTGCCAATCGAAGAACTCGCCCTCGTCCAGGGCAACCGCATCCGCTTCCGGAATGCAGATATCGGAGCCTCTCAGCGCATCTGCCGACTCGATCGAATCGACCCCTTCGAACTTCAATACGATCCGCTCTTTTTGAAACCAGGCGTTCTCAATTTTCAATTCGCGCCTTCCGCCATTTGGAAGGACCGCGGTAGATTCTTTCAGGCCGTCGAACCGCTTGGGAAAATCGGTCAGGACCTCTGCAACCAGTTCACCGCGAATGCCGCGGGGCCTGATTATCCTTGCAATCGCCACAAGATCGTCCAAAGCTAGTCTTCGATCAGATCGAGATGATACCGCTTGCCATGCTTTTGGCCCGCCAAAAACAACAGGCTTCGTATCGCCTTGATCGTTCGACCCTCGCGGCCAATTAGACGGCCGTAATCGTCCGGTGCGACGCGAACTTCAAACTTGATATTCTTTCCGTCCCCGATCTCGTACACCTCGGCCAGGTCGGGCGAGCCGACGATGCCTTTCACGATCCTTTCGATTGCTTCTTTCATTAGTTACGCGAGTCGGCCGGGTTGATCGAGTTCTGCGGGCCGAAGTCGGCAACCCGTCAACTCACCAAACCCTAAACTATTCAGCTGCCGCCGGGTTGTGCTTGATCAGGCTCTTCACCGTTTCGGTCGGCTGTGCGCCGACGCCGACCCAATATTGGATCCGGTCGTGCTTCAAATTTACTTCGGCCGGGTTCAGCATCGGATTGTACGTACCGAGATTCTCGATATACGCACCGTCACGCTTTGACCGTTTTTCTTTCACCACGACGCGATAAAATGGCTTACCTTTCGCGCCTATTCTCATTAAGCTGATAGCTAACATACTGTTTTATTTCCGTTTTTTATGTCGTTTCTTTTTCTTGACCGTTCTCTGGCCCGGCTCGTCCTGGCCGCCGTTACCTAACATCCCGGCCATGCCGCCCATACCGGGCATACCACCGCCGCCCAACATTCCGCCGAGGCCGCCCGCTAATCCGCCCATCATCCGTTTACCAAGCCCGGCAAGAAGTCCGCCCTTATTCATCTGGGCCATCATCTTGCGCATTTGTTCGTATTGCCGTAAAAGCTGGTTTACCTCGGCGATCGAGGTCCCTGAACCGCCGGCGATACGTGTTTTACGGCTTGCGTCGATTATCTTATGGTCGTTCCTTTCGGCCGTGGTCATCGAATCTATGATGGCTTCGGTCCGTTTCATCTGATGGTCGACCTCAGCCGATTGTTCATCTGAGATCTGCAGTCCGCCGGTCATCTGCTCCGGGAGCATCTTCATGATCTTGGACATCGAACCAAGCTGTTTGAATTGGCCGAGCTGAGCCCTGAAATCTTCAAGCGTAAACTGATTACGCGTCATTTTGGCCAGCTGTGCCTGAGC
>JAJNPX010000414.1 GCA_021155145.1 Acidisarcina sp.
TTGTGTGACTTTCTTGATGCTCATGGAATAATCTCAAATTTTTTCTTCCCATTGATTCTGTAAACGGTGAAGTCCGAATCAAGGGTTAAGGCCCTGTTTGTCCCTAATCTTTCCGCCGCAACTACCAACGATGCATCCGCAAAGTCCATCGGCAGATCTTTGTACTTTTCCATCAATTGCCCCATCCGGAGAAACTCGTCCGAATCTACGGGAAAGATCGCAATTGGAGTCGCCACTACCAAGTCCCACAAAGCTCGCTGTCCTTTCCAGCCTGCCAATCTATGCAGCAGGTACATTGACTCAGTGAGACACGGCAGCGTCGTGATCAACTCGGATGAGTGTTTTCTGAATAACTCGGCGCAGATCTTGTGTTCAGGCTGGGCCCTATCGCCCAAGGATACCAACGGACTCGTGTCGATAAGGATCATTCGTCGAGCTTAAGGCCCTGCTTTCGCCCTTTCTCCTCTAAAACATGACCAAGCAATTTATCGAGCCGTTTTGAGGTTGGCAGGCCTTCGTCTATACCCGACATTCCGCCCGATCTCGAGCTATCGAACGCTCCGATATAGTTTTTCCAAGCTCTGGATCTTGCTTTCTCCGAAACCTTACTCTTCCGGCCAGACTGGAGCTTTTTTTCCACCCAGACCTCAGGCGCCACCCGGTTTCGAGCGGCTTCGATCGCTATAAACTCGTAGGTTTCGTCACTGATCCGAATCGTATGACTCATATAGGCCATTCTAGTACAATTGCGTCGCTTATTCGACAAGGTCTAGACGTCTCATTAGATGCGGGGCTGGATGCCCTTGTCTCGGCACGGGCCAAATGAGTCCACCGGTCAAAATGTTCACGCTGCCGGCAATCCCTTTCTCGCGACGTCCGCGACCACGCTTGCAAACCGGTCAAGCTCCCAAAGCGTAGTATAGACATTCGGCGTGATGCGGATGCCCGTAAATTCGTCGTGCACTATCGGCGTCGTGAATATCTTGTGCTTGGACATCAGATATCCGCCGAGCTTTACGGGGTCGACACCGTCGATCTTGAAATTTGCGATCGCGCAGGACTGGGCCGGATCGAACGACGTGTTAAAACCGACCTTTGGTATCGACTCGAGGTTGTTCATCCAGTACCGTGAAAGGTATCTGAGCCTTTCCTCTTTGCGTTTTCCGCCGATGGCGTTATGAAACAGGACGGCCTCGCCGATCGCGAGCCGCATTGCCGCCGAGTGAGTTCCGATCTCCTCGTATTTGCGGATGTCGGACTTGTTCTTGTCCTCGCTTGCCATCAGCGCCCAAACCTTTGGGATCTTCTCTTTTCTGACGTAGAGCATCCCCGTTCCTTTCGGGGCGTACAGCCATTTGTGGAGGGAAGTTCCGAAGTAGTCACAATCGAGGTCGTCGCGTTTGAAATCGAACTGTGCGAACGAATGGGCTCCGTCGACGATGGTCTCGATGCCTTTCGAACGCGCCATCCGGCAGACCTTTTTCACGGGATTGATCTGTCCGGTCAGATTTATCTGATGCGAGATGAGTAGAAGTTTCGTTCTCGGCGTGACCGCCCGTTCGAATGCGGCGGCGATGTCGTCCACGTTATTTGGGGCTATCGGGATCTTTATCAGGTTGAGCTTTAGGCCCTCGCGAAGTTCACGCTGCCGAAGCGTGGTCAACATTCGGGGGTAATCCTGGGTCGTTGTCAGGATCTCGTCGCCCGGTTTGAAGTCGATCCCCATCAAAAGGATCTCGAGCGATTCCGACGCGTTACGGGTGATCGCGATCTCCTCGGCGTCGCACCCGAATATCTCGGCGAGGCCAGTTCGGATGGTCTCCGATTGCGGTTCGAGAATCTGCCACATCGTATAGGCGGTCGCGTCTTCCTGCTGCCACGTGTAGCGAACGAAGGCCTCGGTCACGATGCGCGGGCTGGGGCTAACGCCGCCATTGTTGAGATTGATGATGCCGCGCGTGACCGAAAAAGACTGCTGGATCACCGCCCAGAAATCCTCGTCCGCCGCGACCTCAAGCGGCGAAAGATGATCGACCGCCCACCCCGCCGCCTGCACATTCTTCAGCAGCGACGCGACCGTCGCCGAGGACAACGCCATCACGCCGAGGCCTTTGCCGGCGGAAGAGAGGAATCGTCTGCGGTCGATATCGTGATTTTTCATTTCAACCAATTGCACCTACTACATCGTATTGAAGTCGCCCGAATACTTTTTGGGATGGATAACTTCATAAAACCAATCGTTCTTGTCAATCCGCACTCGTCTCCCGATTCGAACCTTGTCGTCCAGCTCATTCTGACGCAAAACTTCAAGGATTAGGTCCATTGATTTATCAAAATCTTCTACCGTAAAAAGCATATTTCCGCCTCCCGGACCTAAGTCACCGGCAATCCACTCCCCGAGGCCGTTACTTTCAAGGCCATTGCCCAATTTTTCTTCAATCTCATGACGTTTTTCGAGCAGTTCGATTTCATTCTTGAAACCTGAGGGCATAATTTGAACAAATAAAACTTTATTGCCGATAAAAGGCTTCCAATTGTAATCGATTTGCAAAGCGGCTTTTTTGTTGTCAAGTTCTTGTTTTGTCATTTGCTGAACGGACACAAATGACTGTTTGGAGCCTTCAGGTACCGAAGTGTTTAATTCATATAAATACAGGTCAAACTTATCATTGCCAATTGACAATGCTCTTGCGACGTGAATCTTTTCGTCTACCTTTTTGTACAGAGTGAATGCCTCGATGTCTGCTAAGTGTCT
>JAJNPX010000452.1 GCA_021155145.1 Acidisarcina sp.
CGAATAGCAATTACAGACCGAGAGCATAGATATGGACTATCTTCAATTTGAAAACTCTGATTCAACGTTGACAGTCGAGTCAAAACTCGAACGATACAATGACTACCTCAAGCGGAATCAGGGTTTGTTTCCGAAACATGCGTTTGAGTTTGCGTCTGCAATATGGCACTACAACACTAAAGATTCGCGTTGTCCTCACGACTCCTGGGTGAAGTCTTTTGAAATTATTGAGAATGATGCTGGAAATCGCGACACTAGAAGATTTATCGACATTCGAATCTGTTTGTTGGGAGCATTTCATGACGGCGAGATCACGATTCGATATAATCGCGTAAGATCTTACAGTCTAGATCTGCTTTCAGACGACACCTTTGATACCCGCTCCCACGGGGACTGGATCCTTGATGAAGTTAGATTGTCTGACGCGGGCTATGTCCTTCATGAGATTAGCTTTTGGCTTAAGGCTAACTGGTTGATTGAAGCGGAAGAAATCGAGTACGAATGGTTTCCTTTTGATTCAGAATAATGCTATCGATTTTTTTCCTTTTTTGCGATGGGCCGCGTCTCAATGCACAAGCCCGCGCGTTAGCAAGGGCGATACACCCAACCCCATCTCTCGATATCGCCCTTACTGACGTGCGGGCCTGCGCAAGAATCGGAATGATGTCCCGATCGATCTACGAGTTTCCGTGGACGACTTTCCGAGAAAGGGCGATACATCCAAGTCATCTCCCGATATCGCCCTTGCTGACGTGCGGGCCTGGGCAAAGAAAAGGCGGCAGGTGATGCCCGCCGCCTTCACTCCGCTAAACGGAAACTAGAACACGATTCCGGCGCCGATGCGGACGTTGTTAAGTGTTGCGCCCTCGACCCGGACCGGGTTGTAGTCGATCTGGATCGCACGGATCTGGATGCGGTTGTTTAGGCGGAAATCGATCCCGCCGCCGAGAATGGCCGAAAAACCGGTGTCCGTCAGCGTCCCGGTGGGTGGCAGAAAGGTCGGGCAATCGGTACCTGTGCAGGAAAAGTTGTCCAGCTTTGACCGAATGTGTCCGACGCCGATGAGAGCGTGTGCGAAGGGCTTGAACCTGCCCTCATTCGTGTTGTCCTTGACCTGGACGCCACCCGTGAAGTTGTAGAGCGAATTCTTGTTCTCGCCGCTGAGCGTTACGTTCCCATTCGGGCCGGGGAAAGTGCCCGAAAAATCGTTGCTGTTATACGTCGCCGAAACGTCGCCCTTTACGCCAAAATAGCGGTTGAGGTTATAAACGCCAGCGACGTTGACCCCGTTGAAATTCTCCCGGTCGCGAAAGAAATCCAGGGCCGAGTTTCCGGAATCGATGCCGGTATCGACCTGCCCGTTCGAATACCCGACGTAAAACTCGCCCTTCTTGTAATCGTCGACAGACCGAGCCTGTGCGACCGCCGTAGCCGCCATCGCGGCAGCCAGAGTAAATGAGATCAGTGCTTTCTTTAGCATATAGAATATCTCCCTTATCGTGATCTGTCGCACAAACGCACGAATGCCCAGGCAATTCGGTACTGCTGAATTCGCTTGGGCACTTGCACAAAAGAATGTGCGACGAAGGCTTAGATGGAGAGGAACGGCCGCCGGTTGCACGGTCCTAATGTTTTTCGGATTGGAGAATGCGGTAGGCCTCTGATCGAGCGAGGCCGCGTTCCCTGGCGGCGATCTTCAGCGCCGCTTTGGGTTCGTTCCCCTCGGCGACGAGCTGTTCGACACGCTCTGTAAGTGTCTGCAGTGCTTTGGTTTCGCCCGCATCCGCGTCGCCCGGGCGGTCGATCGTGAGGACGAATTCGCCCCTCGATCCTTCGCTCGTGAATCGACCGGCAAGATCCGACAGAGATCCGCGGACAACCTCCTCATGCAGCTTTGTCAGTTCGCGCCCGACGCTCGCCGGCCGGTCGCCGAGCACCTCCGCGGCATCGCGAAGCGCGGCCCCGATGCGATGAGGGGCCTCGTAAAACACCAAGGTCGCCTGTACGTCGCGAACGTCACGAAGCCGCCGTTTCCGCTCGCCGCTTTTCGATGGGAGGAACCCGCCAAAGAAGATCGAATCCGTAGGCAGGCCCGAAACGATGACGGCATTGACAAACGCGACAGCACCTGGGATCGGTACGACCGTCGCCCCGATCTCGATCGCCCGCCGGACCAGCCTCGCTCCCGGATCGTTTATCGCGGGCGTACCGGCATCTGACACGATGGCGACCGACCTGCCTTCGCTAAGCAGTTCGCCCAATTCGGCGGAACGCTCGGCCTCATTGTGCTCGTGATAGCTGACCAGCCGATTCTTAATGTCGTAGGCGTTCAGAAGCTTTCGGGTATGGCGTGTGTCCTCGCAGGCGATGACATCCACATCTTTGAGCACCTGTACGGCACGAAAGGTGATGTCATGGAGGTTGCCGATCGGTGTCGCGACGAGATAAAGGGTTCCTGCCATTTCGGGTTAGAATCAAATTAGCACAACCGCTTGAATCTCAAAACCGAACGCGAAAAAGCCCGGGGCACTCGGCCCAGGGCTTTGCTTCGCTTATGGATATCGTCAGCGTCCTAGAAAGGGAGCGGGAAAGGTACTCGATTTCTCCAGTCACCGTTACGATTGTTGCGGTTGTTGCGGTCATTATAACCGCCGTTGCCGTAGTAACCGCCGTAAACGTTTGAGATCGCGTTAAGGTCGTATCGTATCTGGCTCCACTGCCGCTCAAGGTTCCGATCGCCGCGCAGATTTCTCAGCTGATTCTCGATCTGGTTGCCGATCTCGAGCACTCGTCGTGCCTCGTCGCGGCTGCCGTTGAGATTTCGGCCGTTGCCGTATTTGTCAGCAAGCTTGTCGGTGGCCTTTCGAAAACGATCGGCGAGGTCCTCGAGACGCCCGTAGTCGCCGCCTCGGCCGTTCCAGCTGCCGTTTCGGCCGCCCCAGATACCACCGTTTCGGCGGTCGTCACGATCATCCCGACGGTCCTCCGCACGATTGGTCGCAGACTCAAACCTACGTGCCCTGCTCTTCAGATTTTGAACCGTGGCACGCAGGTTCCGATTATTCCGGTTGTTTCCGTAGTAATCGTCATCGCGGTCGCGGTCACGCCATTGTGCAGACGCCACCGAGGGCAGCCCCAAGAGCAACAGCCCGAAAGCGCTTATCGCTAAAATTTTACTTATTCTATTCATACTTCTCTCCCCAAACTTATGTTCTCAGGCAATGCCGGGCACTGCATGCAGGGGTAAAATGCAATGCAGGTGCCAATCTTTACAATTGCTTGCTAAACATCACAAAAGCCCCGTAAATACAGGGCTTTTGTAAGCTGCTTGACGAGAATGGCCGTATCGGGCCGGTCCTCTACTGTTCCATTTCGTTTACGAAATTGTCTATTTGGTCTAGTTTATTCCCCCAAGGACTTGGCGGCATTCAACCGCCCGCCGACTAGGGTTTTGCCGAGCAGCGTATCTATCGGATCGACCGACTTGAGTATCCGCTCGCGAAGTTTCGCCATCGAGATCTTCGGGTCGTTGGCGACGATAAGTGCCGCTATCCCAGCGACCTGCGGCGCCGCCATGGAGGTACCGGACGCCTCGCGATATTCGTCGTTAAGCCAGGTTGACAAAATCTCGCGTCCGGGAGCGGCAACGTGCACCGTCTTGGCACCGAAATTCGAGAAAGTGGCGAGCAGATCGTTCCGGTCAAGCGCCGCCACACTGATAACATTTGGCAGGTCGTAGTTAGACGGGTAATGGCCGCGTTTGTCATTATCGGTGCTGCTGTTTCCGGCAGCGGCTACGAATAGAATGCCCGCGTCACCCGCTGCGCGGATGGCATCTTCGAGAGCCTTGGAT
>JAJNPX010000468.1 GCA_021155145.1 Acidisarcina sp.
TAGGCACTCAAGCTTGAAGCCGGCCTTGTATCGGTCGTCGTAATAGCGCGATGCTCCCCGGAAACCGATCATTGGATTTTCTTCCAAAGGCTCGAATTCACGGCCGCCGATAAGCATCGCGTATTCGTTCGATTTGAAATCAGACATTCTGACGATCACCGGCTTTGGATAGAAGGCGGCGGCGATCCGCCCAACGCCTTCCGCAAGCGAACGAACAAAAAACTCTTTCGGGTCCTCCTCACGAATTCGTTGGGAGATGGTCTCCACATCCTCGCGGCGTTTGAGATTCGGATAGTTGATCAACGCCATGGGATGGATGCCGATGTGGTTGTTTATGATGAACTCGAGCCGAGCGAGCCCTACACCATCGTTAGGAAGCCGCGAAACGGAAAAAGCATGGTCCGGATCGCCGACATTCATCATGATCTGCGTTCTCGGGCGGGTGGTGCTGTCGATCGTGTGCTTCTTGACCTCAAAATCTATCTTGCCGTAATAGATGTTGCCCACATCCCCTTCGGCGCAAGAGACCGTGATCTCTACGCCATTCTTGACTTTTTCGGTCGCATCCCCCGTTCCGACGATGCACGGTATTCCCAGTTCGCGGCTTATGATCGCACTGTGACACGTTCGCCCGCCGCGCTCGGTAACGATCGCGGAGGCCCGCTTCATGATGGGCTCCCAGGCGGGATCGGTCATCGTCGTGACGAGGATCTCGCCTTCTTTGAAGGTGTTCAGCTTTGATGGGTCAAGCAAAACGTGGGCTGTACCGGTGCCGATCTTCTGGCCGACCGCAACCCCGGAACTTAGCGGTGCACCGTGGATGCCCGTAAGCTCGTAAGACTCAATAAAATTGGTCTCACTCTGGGCGTGTACGGTCTCCGGCCTTGCCTGCAAAATGAAAAGCTCACCTGTGATCCCGTCCTTGGCCCATTCAATGTCCATTGGCTGGTGTTTGCCCGCCAGTTTGGAATAATGGTCCTCGATGGCGCATGCCCACGTGGCTAACTGGAGCACTTCAAACCCCGCAAGACACATCCGGTTGCGCTGTGTCTCGACGACCGGTCGGATCATAGTTCCGACGCCGTCATCATTGAAGACCATTTTTACTTCTTTCACCCCGAGCTTTCGCGTGACGATCGGGCGAAATCCGAGCTTCAATGTTGGCTTGAAGATGATCCACTCGTCGGGCGTGGCCATTCCCTGCACGACCGCTTCGCCAAGGCCCCAGGCACCGTTTATGACCACTGCATCGCGGAATCCACTCTCGGTATCAAGCGTGAACATCACGCCCGAGCACGCCGCGTCGGAGCGGACCATCGGTTGTATCCCGATCGAAAGCGCCACATCAAAATGGTCAAATCCCTTTGCGGTCCGATACGATATGGCTCGATCGGTCCAAAGCGACGCAAAGCACTCATGGCAGGCCTCGATCAGACGTTGTTCGCCGCGAACGTTAAGTATGGTGTCCTGCTGACCTGCAAATGAGGCATCAGGCAGGTCCTCAGCGGTCGCCGACGATCGAACAGCCACCTCAAATACCTTTTTTCCGATCCGCTCACCGAGCCGGCGATACGAGTCGAGGATCGCGGTTTCGACTTCTTTCGGAAACGGCGTCTCGAGCATCATTTTCCGAGCCTCCGCACCGACACGGGCAAGCTCGTCGAGGTCGTTGACGTCAAGGCCCTTGAGCAATGCCCTGAGGCGTTTCCTGAGCGCGTCCGTCTCAAGCAGAGCATTGTACGCATGACTGGTCGTCGAGAATCCGTCGATGGCCCTGACGCCCTGGCCGGTGAGTTCGTTGAAGAGTTCGCCGAGGGATGCACACTTCCCCCCGACGATCGCCACATCGCCCGCTCCGACCTGGCTGAAATCCAGCGTATACTCTTTAGACTCACCACTCATTTGATTTATGCTGCTGCCGCTGTGGCCATATCCTCCGGAAGGTCACCGTTATCAGCTCTAAAGAATTTCCACATCTTCGGGTTTACCGTCTTGATCAGCTCCGCCCGTGTCAAAGTCTTTATCGGCTTGCCGACATATATCTTGCCCATTTTTTCGAGCCGTTTCTCGCTCAACGCCCCTGAGAACATCAACAGAGGATAGGTAAAATTGGGGCCGTTCAACTTTCTCAGTTTATAGAGCCACATCCCGATCGACCCGATCCGCCACGCCGTCGGCCCCCACCAGCTGTACTGCCCTGGCCGGAGGTTCATTTTCCAGCACTTCATCATCAACTGCCACTGTAGCGGCGTCAATTCACGGGTTTGCGTCACGCCCTTTTCCATCTCCATTCTCGTGTCGTGGAGCGGAGTAAAGATCGATGGGATAAGAAACGCGAAAAGGCCGCGTCGTTCCATTTCGTAAACGAGGTCGAGGGTCTCCCTCATGTCTTCATCCGTTTCATCCGGATTGCCCACGATCAGCGTCATGGCCGGGAACCAATTGTTCTCGTTCAATACGCGAAGCCCTTCCAATACAATGCTTTGCCAGTGGTCGATGGGAAAAGGAACGCCTTTTCCGGGCATTATTTTCTTGGCCATTCGGACCGATCCGGTTTCGAGGCCGATCAAAGGCGCCAAGGCCTTTTTTTCCGGATGCGAACTTAAATAAGGAAAGTGGATCGGGCTCTTTGGCAACAGCAGATCCGACAGTTGCTTTATCATTAGCGGATCGACGACGGCCGGTGCGATCGTCGAATGGCTTAGCACGTGCTGTTCGACACCCGGCGTCTCAACGACCTCACGGTAAAGATCCACCAGCGCTTCGCGATTTGGAAAATAGAACGGCGTGTCGGTATGCACCTGTCCCCAGATGAACATATCCTCCGTCGCGAGGCTGATCTGCTTATTCCCTTCGCGGACGTTCGCCCGTACGGCGTCCATTATCTTGTCTTTGGGAAGGTCGATCTGCGGATTTAGGTCAGGGACGCAAAACTTGCACCTTCGCCCACAGCCGGTCGTCATTTCAACTACGCCGAATGTCGTCCGCGTATCGGGAAACAAGATCGCGTCCCGATCCTGCGGGTGTTTGACGGTGATCTCCTTCGGCAGATCCTCGCCCCTGATCGCTTTTGCGAAAAGGTCAAGCGTGTCGTCTGACTCGCTCCTGCCCTCGACGACGCAGTCCACGCCGAGTTCGTCGTAAAGATCGGTCTGAATGATCTGCCATCCACCGGAACCGCCCACGATCACCTTAAAATTATCGCGGTATTTGTTTTTCTTGATCTGTGAAAAGAGCTGCCGGGCATAGTGCGAATTTATCGGCATCTTTGACGATCCGAAAATAGACGTATAAACCCCAGCGGCGAAGGTAACGCCGAGCGGATTGTGAGTCGAGACCGCGACCACACGAGTATTCGGCCCGATGAATTTATCGAGGTCTTCGGGAAAACAAGAGACCATGTCGCCTTTGGAATAGGCTCGTTCCAAAGATCTTTCGACCAATCGCACGCCGGCCGGCATATACTTGGCCGAACCGTCTTCGTAGCGTTCGACATCGCGCCAGTTCGGATATTTTCTGTTTAAGATCCCTTCGAGCCAGATCGGCAATGATGCCATTGCCATCTGAATGAAATAACCGGCGTGATCGATCGATTCCGTTAACGGGGCGGTCAAAACGATCAACTTGCCCCCATCTGCCTTCTCAGCGGCCTCGACCATGGTCGAAGCCGCAAAACTGTCCTTCAGAACGTCTGCGTTAGCTGCCATTTCTTCTCCAAAAACGTAGCGTCGGGCTGATCGCTTTATTACGAAAACCCGCCTTTTTATTCCAGAATATGTACCAGATGGCAGGGGTGAGGAACTGCCTCTCTCGTTAAAACCTGATCACAGCATCGGGCCCGCCTTCGACATGGACCGTATCGACAAAGCGAATGCTCTTGCTGTCAGTTGTCATCACTACCGAATGGGTTC
>JAJNPX010000470.1 GCA_021155145.1 Acidisarcina sp.
GCCGGCGTTCCGATCCTGCCGGGCAGCCCCGATCCGATCGAAAATACGGACGAGGCGATGACGCTTGCCAGAGAGATCGGCTTTCCGGTGATAATCAAGGCCGCGGCCGGCGGCGGCGGACGGGGAATGCGGATCGTCCGCGAAGAGTCAGAGCTTAAGGGCAACCTCGAAACGGCCCAGGCCGAGGCTCTTGCGGCATTCAAGAACGGATCGGTCTATATCGAACGATACATCGAAAGGCCGCGGCACATCGAGATCCAGGTTCTCGCCGACGAGCACGGTAACTGCATACATCTTGGCGAGCGCGAATGCACCATCCAGCGGCGGCATCAGAAATTGCTCGAGGAAGCACCGTCGCCGGTGATCACGCCCGAGCAGCGTGAGGCGATGGGAGCCGTCGCGGTGAATGCATGTAAGGAGATCGGTTATTCGAGCGCCGGCACATTCGAGTTTCTGCTCGACGAGGACGGCAGTTTCTATTTCATGGAGATGAACACGCGGATCCAGGTCGAGCATCCGGTGACGGAGATGGTGACGCTTGCCGACATCGTCAGAAACCAGATCAGGATCGCCACGGGCGAAGATCTGCAGTACGTCCAGAGCGATGTTCAGATCGTCGGCCACTCGATAGAGTGCCGCATCAATGCCGAAGACCCCGTGAAATTCACCCCGAGCCCCGGCAAGATCACGGCTTTCAATATTCCGGGCGGCCCGGGAGTTCGCGTCGATACGGCCGTCTATCCCGGCTATACCGTGCCGCCTTACTACGATTCGATGATCGCCAAGCTGATCGTCCACGCGCGTACGCGTGAACTCGCGATCGCCCGTATGCGGCGGGCGCTCGATATGATGGTGGTCGAGGGCATCAAGACGACGATACCGCTGCATAAAAAGATCATGGCGGACGAGAAGTTTCAAAGGGGAGATTTCTCGACAAAGTTCATGGAAGAGTTCGAATATTCAGTTGATAACTGATCTCGGATGACGGATAATATCTGGAGAATAATTCGTTCGTTCCGAGTTACCAATTATTCATATTTTTCGCGGTTACCGCGGTTCCCATACCGGCGGAGTTACTGTGAGCTAGGAGAGGCCTTTTAGAGCAAGATAGATATGGCAACAGCAAAAGAGCTAAAGGAAAAGATAGTCGGGGATTATAAGACTCACGGTTCCGATACGGGATCGTCGCAGGTACAGATCGCGTTGCTTACGCAGCGAATAAACGAACTTACGGAGCACTTCAAAGTGCACAAGAAAGATAACCATTCGCGGCGCGGTTTGCTCAAGATGGTCTCGCGCAGACGCAAGCTTCTGGATTACCTGAAGCGAAACGACATTAACGAATATCACACGATAATCGAGAAATTAGGACTGAGAAGATAGTTCGACCGTTCGGATGCGGGTTCTTGCGTGGCCCTGAATAAATGCCACGCCTGACCCGGCCGGACGAAATGGGCCTACTTCGGGCCGATGTAAATTTGTTCCCTTCGAAGGATTTTGATGATGCCGGCTGAACGTGACAGCGATAAATGGTTCGTACAAAAGAGGGCGACAGCGTAATTGCAATTCTCCAAGAGCGGCAAGTGCTTCACGATTGGCACGGGCCGCTTTTGTTTTGAGGAATCAGAAAAATGACAAGAAAGAAATATTTGAATGAATCGATCAAGGTCGGCGGCCGAGATCTGATAGTCGAGACCGGAAAGGTCGCAAAACAGGCCGATGGCTCGGTCGTTATACGCTACGGAGACACAATGCTCCTCGTCACCGCAGTAAGCATGCGGACAGCGAAGGAGGGGCTGGACTTCTTTCCCCTGACGGTGGAATACCGCGAGTCGAGCTATTCGGCCGGCCGCATTCCGGGAAACTACTTCAGGCGCGAAGGGCGTCCGAGCGAAAAAGAGGTGCTGACCTGCAGGTTGATCGACCGGCCGATCCGGCCGCTGTTCCCTGACAGCTACCGATTCGAAACGCAGATCGTCGGAACCGTTATCTCGTCGGACTCTGAGAACGACCCGGATGTGATCGCGATCACGGGTGCATCGTGCGCTCTTTACCTTTCCGATATTGCGTTCCATGATCCGCTCGCGGGAATTCGCATCGGCCTGATCGACGGCAAATATATCATCAACCCCACATTTGAGCAGCGTCGCGAATCGGCGTTGAACCTTGTGGTCGCCGGGACGGAAGAGGCGATCTGTATGGTCGAATGCGAGGCCCAGGAAGTCGGCGAGACCATCATGGTCGAGGCCCTGATGCTTGCGCATAAAGAGATCAAGCGTATCTGCCTGTGGCAGCGCGAACTCGGAAAGGCACTCGAGATAACAAAGCGTGAATTCAACGTTCCCGATCTGGATGAGCACATCGTTGCCGACGTCGAAAAGACATGGACCGACAAGCTTCGGGCCGCTTTGGATTCGACCGGCCGTGAGAAGATAGAGGTCTATGCCGGGCTCGATGCCTTGAAAAAGGAAGTCATCGAAAGCTATCCCGAAGACGACCCGGGAGCACGTGCGACCGCGGGCAAGGCCTTCGGCAAGCTGAAAGAGAAGATCTTTCGCGAGGACATGCTCGGCAACCGTCGCCGCCCCGATGGCCGCAAGTTTTCCGAGATCCGCCCAGTCACGTGCGAGGTCAACTGGCTTCCGCGGGTACACGGTTCGGCGTTGTTCACGCGCGGCGAGACGCAGGCGATCGTTACCACCACGCTCGGAACAAAGATGGACGAGCAGTATATGGACGACATCGAGAAGGGCGAAGTGAAACGCCGCTTTATGCTCCATTACAACTTCCCGCCCTACTCGGTCGGTGAAGCGGGCCGTTTCGGCGGGACCTCGCGGCGTGAGACGGGCCACGGAAACCTCGCTCGGCGGGCGATCGAGGCCGTGCT
>JAJNPX010000475.1 GCA_021155145.1 Acidisarcina sp.
GCCGCTGCAGGACCGCCTTGAGATACTCAACCTCTCCGGCTACACCGAGCGTGAGAAGGTCGAGATCGCAAAGCGGCACCTGATAGCAAAACAGTGCGAGAATACGGGCATCGACGCGGAGAAAGTGAGATTCACGGATGACGGCGTTCTCGAGGTGATCCGCCACTATACGCGCGAGGCGGGCGTCCGCAATCTCGAGCGCGAGCTCGGCTCGTGCCTCCGTAAGATCGCCCGAAAATACGTCGCTTCCGACGACAAGGATAATTTCAAGGTGGTGATCGATGCCGAAAAGGTCCGGGAACTTCTTGGCACCATCCGATTTAGAAAGCAGGATATTGCCCGAAAGAGCGAAGTGGGCCTTGTGAACGGCCTGGCCTGGACCGAGGTCGGCGGCGATGTACTTCAGGTCGAAGCGACGCTCGTGGCCGGCAAGGGCGAGGTCACGTTGACCGGAAAGCTGGGTGAGGTGATGCAGGAATCGGCGCGTGCCGCACTTACGTGTGTCCGCTCCAGGGCCGAGGAACTGGGTATAGATCCCAAGGATTTCCGCGAAAAGGATCTTCACATCCACGTGCCCGAAGGTGCGATCCCAAAGGATGGCCCGAGTGCGGGCATCACAATAGCCACGGCGATGGTCTCGGCGCTGACGCGCCGTTCGGCTCGTCACGACGTAGCGATGACGGGTGAGATCACACTCCGCGGAAAGGTCCTGCCGATCGGCGGCGTCAAGGAAAAGCTCCTGGCCGCGCACCGGTTCGGGCTTCGCACCCTCATCCTTTCAAAAGAGAACGAAAAGGACCTCGCCGATATTCCCGAAGAGGTACGCGAAGACCTGACTATCCACCTCGTCGATACGATCGACGAAGTGCTGAAATTCGCTCTCGCGTCAGAGCAGGCAGATATCCCCGGCGAGACGGCCCTTTTGTGGACCACCGAGCCGGCGGCCACCGAGATACGAGCGGGACTCGAATAGTCGCTCTTGGCGTATCGATTTAAGCGGCTGTCCGATCGAGGGCAGCCGTTTTTCCATTGTCTGCGGCGTCGTATTTCGTACTTTCGCTACTTTTTGCCGTGACACTTTCATTGTAAGATTTAGGCACTCAGCATCTGCATCTACGGAGATACGCCCATGGATTTCTTATCGGATCTCAGTCTCCTTCTGCTCTTCGCCATTATCGGCGGGGTCGGTTTCATATTTCTTCTTGTCTCGCTCATCGTCGGTGATATATTCGATGCACTCGGATTCGACCTGGACGCAGGCGGCGACGGGAGTACCGATTTCGGGCTTCTCGATAGCCGCGTGATCGCGGTTTTCATTACAGCCTTTGGCGGGTTTGGCGTCATCGGGGCTCAGATGGGTTATGGGGCGGTGGCGTGCTCTTTGATCGGCCTGCTTGGCGGGGCCGTGTTCGGCGGGGTCGTCTCGGTCTTTGGCCGTTTTCTTATCGGCCAACAGGCTTCGAGTTCGGTCACGGATGACGACATCATCGGCAGATCGGCACAGGTGACCGTCGCCATCAAGCAGGGAACCGTCGGGCAGATCACCGCAAAGATCGGCGACGAGAGGGTCGAACGGATCGCCCGTTCGAAAGACGGCGGTGAGATCGCGGCCGGTGCGATCGTCAAGGTCGAATCGATCATCGGCGATTCGGTCATCGTCATTCCTGAATAGAAGTTGTTCTAACCAATATTGGAGAGCCAATGCCTGAAATTCTGAACTACACAAATCTAATTATCGTCGGAGCGATCCTGGTCATTGTTATCGGCCTTCTGATCGCTCTTATGTTGATCAGCCGAAATTACATCAAGGTCTCTCCGAATCAGGCAGCCGTGATATCGGGACGCAAACGCAAACTGTCCGACGGAACGATCGCGGGTTACCGGCTTGTGCGCGGCGGTGCTACGCTGGTCTTCCCATTCCTGGAAAAGGTCGAATATCTTGACCTGAACGTCATCACGGTGCCGCTTGCCACCACGCGGGCTTACACGGTGCAAGGCGTGCCCGTCTCGGTCAAGGCCGTCGCCAACGTGAAGATCAAAGGCGACGACACCAGCTTGCGATCGGCCTCCGAGCGGTTCCTTGGGATGCCGCAGGAGCAATTTCACCGCCTCGTATTCCAAACGCTTGAGGGCCACCTCCGCGCGATCCTTGGTACGCTGACGGTCGAAGAGATCAATAATGACCGCCAGAGCTTTGCACAGAAACTGACCACCGAGGCAGCCGGCGATCTGGAAAAGATGGGCATCGGCCTCGATGCGCTCACGATCCAGGAGATCTCGGACGAAGAAGGCTATCTCGATGCCCTCGGCAAACGCCGAACTGCGGAAGTAAAACGCGACGCCGAGATCGGCCAGGCCGAAGCCAACCGAGATTCCAAGATCAAAGCGTCGCTCGCTCTGCAGGAAGGCGAAAAGGTGCGGCTTGAAACGGAAGCTCAGATCGCACAGTCGCAACGCGAGACCGAGATACAGAAAGCGCAGGTCCAGGCCGAGATCGAATCGGAGCGGGCAAAGGCGAGCCAGGCCGGACCTCTTGCCGATGCGAAGGCTCAGCAGCAGGTGACGGTCGAAGAGGTCCGCGTCGAAAAGGTTCGCACACAGGAGCAGATCTCGGTCCAGGAGCAGGAGGTCCTGCGCAAGGAAAAGGAACTCGAGGCCACCGTCGTCAAACAGGCCGAGGCGGACCGAAAGGCCGCCGTTCTGCGGGCGCAGGGTTTGCAGGAGGCGCAGATACTCGAGGCGGAGGGACGCAAGCAGGCTCTGATAGCAACGGCCGAAGCGGAAGCTCAAAAGCTGCAGAGAGAAGGTCAGGGCCGCGCTTCGGCGGTCGAGGCAGAGGGTAAGGCAGAGGCCGAGAAGATCCGTGCGGTCGGCCTCGCTGAAGCCGAAAAGCTGCAGGCGAAGGGTTTGGCCGAGGCAAAGGCGATCGAGGCCCAGGGACTTGCGGAGGCTGCGGCGATCAAGGAAAAAGCGGCGGCGTGGCGTGAGTTCAACGATGCTGCACGGCTGCAGACGATACTCGAAAAACTTCCATCGATCATCGAATCGTCGGCTCCGGTGTTCCAGGCCGTTGCCGAACCGCTCGGCAAGATCGACAAGGTCGTTATGATCGATAATGGCGGGAACGGTAACGGCGATGGGGGCGGCATCAATCGCTTTGCTCAAACCGGCCCGACCCTTATATTCGGCCTTTTGCAGCAGCTGCAGGCACTCGGGCTGAGCTGGCCAGAGGTCCTTGCTCAATTAGGCATCGAGGGGAATGGGACGTCCGAGAAGCCGGTCCCGCCCGCTAAACCGGCGCCGAAACCGGTCGATGGTCAGCCCTCGGAATGAGGCTACCTATTGGCGGCCGTCGGGCATATAGATCGGGAAAGACGGGCACAGATCGGCCAGGACGCATTTGCCGCATTGGGGCTTGCGGGCATTGCAAACCCGGCGGCCGTGAAAGATCAGCCAGTGTGAGAACATCACCCAGTGTTTTTTCGGCACAAGCTCCTGTAGGTCGCGCTCGATCTTTTCGGGAGTTTTCTCTTCGGTCAATCCGAGCCGCTGCGAGAGCCGGCTGACGTGCGTATCGACGACGACGCCGCTCGCGATCCCGAAGGCATTCCCCAGCACAACATTCGCTGTCTTGCGTGCCACGCCGCCGAGCGTAAGTATCTCGTCCATAGTCCGCGGTATCTCGCCGCCGTAAACCTCGATCAGCCGCCGGCTCGCCGCCTTGATGTTCTTTGCCTTGTTCCGGAAAAAGCCGGTCGAGTGGATGTCGCGTTCGAGTTCCTGCTGTGAGGCCTTTACGAAATCTTCCGGCCCGCGATACTTGCGAAACAGGTCGGCCGTGACGATATTCACGCGTTCGTCAGTACATTGTGCGGAGAGTATCGTCGCCACCAGGAGCTCGAATGGGCTCGTATGGTCAAGGGCGCAATGTGCGTCGGGATACGCTTTTTTGAGCCGCTTTATTATCTCAGCCGTTCGTTTCTTGAGATCGTTGGCCATTCTGAAAGAGACTAAAAAAGAAGGGCAGAGAATGCAAACACGCGATGCTTTGGATATCATCTAGAGATCAGATCGAGGATCGGAAAACTCCGCAGCCCGCGATGCGGGGCGTGAATTCCGGCCTCTTGTGCGATAAATGAAAGTACCGCTTTTGGACCTGACCGAACAGAATCGTGCCCTGAGACCCGAGATCGAGGCGGCTCTCGGCCGTGTGCTGGACACGAATGGCTTCATCCTCGGCAGCGAGGTGAAAGCGCTCGAGGAGGAGCTTGCGGCATATTGCGGATCTCGTTTCGCGATCGGGTGTGCATCCGGGAGCGACGCTCTCCTGCTCGCGTTGATGGCACTCGACGTGAAGGCGGGCGATGAGGTCATCACGACGCCCTATAGTTTTTTTGCGACCGTGAGCGCGATCACACGTCTCGGGGCTGTTCCGGTCTTTGTAGATATCGACCCCGATACGTACAACCTCGATGTATCGCAGATCGAGGCGAAGATGAACGAACGGACAAAGGCAATCCAGCCCGTACATCTTTTTGGCCAATGTGCCGATATGCAGGCCCTGCGGGAGATAGCCGACAAACATTCGATCCCGCTGGTCGAGGATGCGGCGCAGGCGATCGGCGCCGAAGAAAAAGGAACAAAGGCGGGCACGATGTCGGAGGTCGGCTGCTTTTCGTTCTATCCGTCAAAGAATCTGGGCGGTATGGGTGATGGCGGATTCATGACGACCGACGATGAGGATCTGGCCGAGAAGCTTTTCGCGCTCCGCGTACACGGATCGAGGGAGCGCTATTACCACAAATGGGTGGGACTGAATTCGCGTTTGGACGGATTTCAGGGAGCCGTCCTTCGCGTAAAGCTTCCTCATCTGGATTCGTGGTCGGAGCGGCGGCGGCACAACGCGAACCTTTACCGCGAGCTTTTCACCGATGCCGGCCTGGCCGAATTCATCGGCCTGCCGTTCGAGAGGGAGAACGTCCGGCATATCTATAATCAGTTCGTCGTTCGCGTGCCGGGCCGGCGAGACGACCTTCGGCAGTTCCTGCTCGAAAAGGGGATCGGTACAGACATCTATTACCCGGTCCCGCTGCACCTGCAGGAATGCTTTGAGTACGTGGGATACAAGAAAGGCGACTTTCCGGAAGCCGAGAAAGCAGCGGCGGAAACGCTGGCGTTGCCGATATTTCCCGAGCTGGAGCCCGAGCAGATCGAATACGTTGTCTCGTCAGCAGCAGAATTTTTCGAGCCCAGATCGATCCCGAGCGGTGCCTGATCATATCAGATCATATTCAACGGCGGGCGTGCCCGCGAAAGCGGCAATGCTTATCATCATGGCCGCGCTCTTTGCGTTCGCGTGGTTCGCCGTGCGTTTTCAACTCGGCGATCTCTTCAGCGAGGTCGCTTCGCCCGCAGACGCCGATGCAACCACGATCGCAGATGCCGCGATAGCGTTGGCGCCGTCAAATCCGCGGGGCTATTGGCTGAGAGGGGCGGCGGAGAGAAGCCGGTTCGATCAGGACAGTGCGGCGGATGTCGTCCGCTTTTTTTCAAAGGCCGCCGGCGCCGGGCCGTACGATCACCGCTGGTGGGCCGAGCTGGGCCGTGCGAACGAACAGGCGGGCGACTTTGAACCAGCGGAAAGCGCCTACGCGAGGGCGGTCGAGCTGGCTCCGGAGTACACGACACCGCGTTGGCAGCTCGGTAATTTTTACCTCCGCCGCGGGCGAACCGAGGACGCGATCGAACAGCTCCGGATAGCCGCCGAGCACAGCAAGCTCTACCGCGGACAGGTTTACGCGATCGCGTGGAATTTCTTTGGACGGGACCCGAATTTTGTCGAGCAGTTCGCAAACGGTTCGGCCGATAGCCGGGCGAGCCTTGCGCTATTCTATGCATCGCAAAATGAGCCGGAACACGCGATCAGAAACTGGAACCTGATCGGTGCCGAGGAAAGGAACAAGTTTTCCCGCGATGCCGAGACGGCCGCGAGGCTCCTGATCAACCATCGGTCCTATGCCGCGGCACTTGAATTTTCGCGACAGTCGGGGACCGATCCGTCCGCCCGTCCGGGTGCGGTGACCAACGGCGATTTTGAATCAGGGATCAAGCAAAGGGATCAGCCGATGTTCGACTGGTCGGCGGGACGTCGCGACCCTAAGGTCGATATCGCACTTGATACACGCGTAAAGCGAAGCGGCCAGCGAAGCCTGAGGGTCACGTTCAGAAATTACGGAGCGCCCTGGCTCGAGAGCATTTCGCAGACGGTGGTGCTCGTCCCGGGCGTGCGGTATCGGCTCAAATATTCGTACCGGACCGAGGGGCTTCGCGGCGGCAGCCTTCCGCGGCTCGAGCTCCTGTCGGCCATCGACAACAGCAGCATCGCGAATTCGCCCGCCTTCGATCAGACGACAGGTATCTGGCACGAAGCGTCGATCGAGTTCACCGCCGGAGAAAAACTCGACGGCTACATTTTGAAGATCGGCCGAGAACCATGCGCCGGCGAGTGCCCGCTGGTCGGGACGCTTTGGCTCGACGACCTCGAATTATCGCAAATCTGAATGCCCAGAACCTCGATCAACAAGATCTGCTTCGGACTGCTTCTGGTAGTGCTCGTGTTCTCGACACTTTTTTTCGGGGCGGTCCATCAAAGCATACTTGCGATCGTATATGTTTTGCTTGCCCT
>JAJNPX010000478.1 GCA_021155145.1 Acidisarcina sp.
TGGGCAACTCCCGCCAATCCAGATCAGCCAACGCTCATTCGATACCCCAAACAAGGTTCAGGCTCACCGGAAAACCGGCCTCCTTCAACGATCTGTAGATCTCGACCGAACCGAGCCTTTCAAGATCTTGGCGTGTAAAAACACCGATCGCGTTCAGCCATTCTTCCGACTTGCCGCCCAGGTTCCTAAGATCTGAGATCTCCGATCTTCGTGTCGTCACTTCTCGATCTTCCGGACCTGCATGAAACAGACACCCTGTCCGCCGGGTGCGGCGGGTGCGACCGAGATCTTTCCGGTCAGCTTTAACAAGTCTTTATCGAGGGCGATCTCGCTCCCGCCGTTATCGCGGATCTTTATATCTTCTTTCTTGTATCCGCTGCTAAGCTTGTCGACCGTGTTCGCGCCGCTTCCCTGTTCGATATCGACGCGAAGCTTGTTCGGGCTGCCCGCCGATTCGAGCAGGTCAAAGCCGCATTCCATTCGGCCGCCGGTGTTCGAGCACAACACGCTGCCTCGCTGTGCCAGAACACCACTCACCTCAAAAGTCTTGCCATCGTTCTCGAGAGTGCAGGCTTTCGAGAACTCGATCGGCTCGCCCGTAACCGAGCAACCCGCCGCAAAAGCCGCCAGTGCGAGTACTGAAACGGTGATCAATTTCACGGAACTTATTCCTCCATATCTCAATACGGCAGATATTTAGCGATCAGGACATCGGGCCGCAGATGTGTGAAATCAGAATGAGTCTCGGCCACCGAACCGGTCATCATGATATCCTCGGCCGAATTTACGGTCGTTATTCCGATCGCCTTCATTCCGGCCCTGCGGGCGGCCTCAAATCCGCCGAATGCGTCCTCAAATACCAGACAGTTCTCGGGTTCGACCCCGAGCTTCCTGGCCGATACCAAAAACATCTCGGGGTCGGGTTTCCCGGCCGCAACATCCGAGGCGGTGGTGATCGCATCAAAAAACCGCCGCAGGTCCAGGCCGTCAAGTATGAATTCCATGTTCGCGTTGGAGGCCGCCGTCGCCACAGCCATCTTAACGCCGATCTGCTTCGACTCTGTCAGAAATGGGACCACGCCTTCGATCGTCTTTCGGTGCGGCAAGTAAGATTCGCGGTATATCTCTTCCTTTCTCCTGGCCAACCGCCCGATCTCTTCCTGACTCAATTGGCCGAAAACCGATGGGATGATCTCCCGATTGGTCTGCCCCGCCGTCTGGACAAGGAAGGTCCGCTCATCGAATTCAAGCCCGTTCTCGTCCATCAGCGTTCGCCACGCTTCGGTGTGGACCCTCATATTATCGACGAGCGTCCCGTCCATATCGAATATGAACGCCCGGTCGTGGTTATCGGCCATCTACTTCCCCTTTTTCGCAATGTAAACCGTCTTTTCGATTTCGGCGTGTACGAGTCCCTCGCCATTTTTCAACTCGACATTGTAGATGCGGTCGACCGATCGTGCTTCGTCGGCAAGTTTTACGATCTCCGCTATCTCGCCGCGGTCGAGACTGAAATCGACATACAGTGTCTCTCTCGCCGGTTTTCTGAATCGTATCTTTGCGGCCTTGTCCCAAACCACATAGCCGGGGCCGAGGATCTTGATCAGCATAAGCATATAGATCGGGTCGATCGCCGCGTATATGCTGCCGCCGTAGATCGTTCCGACGTAATTGCGCGTCCGCCAGTTGAGCGGCAGTTTCACGCGCACATCATGCCAATCTTCGGCGATATAGGTCACTCGTCCGCCGGAGCCGCGATAGGCCGGAAAAAGATTGAATCCCCACCTGAACGATCGGCTTTTGAAACTCTCTGCCATTCTTTCAAAGACCAATGGCCGGCGGTTTATACGGCCGCCGCCGAACTGCCCTGCGGAAATCCTTCGCCGTCCATCACACGCTTTGCCTGGCGAATGTGCCGTTTGGAGTGCTCGACCAGCACGGAATACGCGTCATCCAGCGAGTACGTGAAAACCGATAGGAATGGCGAAGTCACGACGGTCTTCTTGCGGTCCGCGTCGGCGACGGATTCGATCTTGCGGTTGACCTCTTCGATGTGGCTGCAGAAACGCTCGACGATGTCGGCACCGATGTCGCTCGGCGGCACGATCGCCTTCGACGGGGCTTTTGCCTTTTTCGAGTCTTCCGAAACCGCCTTGATCAGGAATCTGCCGCCCCAGCCGGTGAACGGAGAGTAATTTTCCCAAAAGGAGTTCTTTCGCGTTCCCGATGCCAGCTTCTCAAATTCCGGATAAAATTCTGTGTTCGAGCGGATGATGTGATCCAGGCACTGGGCAATGCTCCAACTCTTCTCTCCGGGTTTCCAATTGAGCTGGTCGCCGCTCATTTCCCCAAAGGTTGCACGGGCATCCTCGGCGACCTTTTCCATTTCGTCAATGATGCTTTTTATACGATCGTCCATAGCTTTTCTCCATAAACTAACGCGAAAAATCTACCTTGAACGTTCTAATTACGAAGCGGCTTGCCGGTCTTGAGCATCGCGGCGATGCGATCCTGAGTTTTCCGCTCTCCGCAGAGCGAGACAAATGCCTCCCGCTCCAGATCGAGAAGATACTGCTCGCTTACAAAGGCCGGATGATTCATCGATCCGCCGCTCATTACATGGGCCAGTTTCGTGCCGATCAATTCGTCATGCTCTGAAATGAATCCGCCGCGTTTCATCATATGAAGCGCAAGTTTCATCGCCGCCTCGCCCGCCTCGCCCATTACACGAACATCATCACGCGGGACCGGTGCCGTGAAACCGGAAGCCGCCAGGTTAAGGACTTCCTGTTTGGCATCGGCGATAAGGCGGTCGCCATTCATCGAGATAGAATCGACAT
>JAJNPX010000483.1 GCA_021155145.1 Acidisarcina sp.
GCTCAATGACGACAGCTTCTCCACGTTATTGAGACGCCGCTTCTCTTCTTCAAGTTCCGCGACTTCCTCGGCCTTCAGGCCCGCTCGCGTGATCTCATCCACCTGAAATTTAAGAATATCCAGTAGCTGCAGTTTTTCGGACTCGCCTTGCTGCAGTTCCGAGAGACGCGCCTTTGCCACTGCAAATGCGGCAAAGGCCGCGGCCGTCCTTTCGCGGAGTATCGCCGCTCGGGCAAACTCATCGAGCAATTCGAGGTGCGTGGCCGGATCGAACAAGGCCGTCTGCTCGCCCTGTCCGTGGATGTCCACCAGAAAGCGGCCGAGGCTCTTCAGAAATCCGGCGGTGACCAGTTGGTTGTTTATGAAGATACGGTTCTTTCCCGCGAGTGATATCTCTCGGCGGACTATCAGGTCGATATCGCCGTCGCCCTCAATGTCGATCCCCGCCTCGGTCAGGAGGGCGAGTGCCGACGAACCTCTTTGAATAGAAAACAGGCCCTCGATCTGGGCGGACTCTGCCCCGTCCTTGATCAGATCATTAGTTACCCGTTCGCCGGTGAGGGCGCCGAGGCTATCGACGACTATCGATTTCCCGGAACCCGTCTCGCCCGTAAGCAGATTCAGGCCCGGACCGAACTCGATCTCGAGCTCATCGATCAACGCGATATTTTTGATCTTCAGGAGGTTTAGCATCCCCAGATTTTGCGGCTTACCCGAAGAGATTAGCACACCGGCGAACGGGAAATGAATCGGCTTCTCGCGTGTTCTATCTCGGCTTTAAAAGGCCTTCGCCTTTGGCCCATTTTCCCAGCGAGAATATGGCATCGGGCGGAAATTCCTTTTCGATATCTGTGCTGGCCCAGTTCACTTCACGGCCTTTCTTGTAAAAGAGCAGCTCACCATAATTTCCCGCCTTGATCGGCTGGAAGCGCCCGGTCACGTTGAAACCGCTCGCATCGTACTCCTCGAGGCCGGAGAGTGACGAAAGGTCACCGATCTGCCTGATCCTTGTCGGCTGCAGCTGCTCGGCGCGGCGGCGTTCGACCACGACGCCAATGTCGGCGATCAGCAGCGAACTCGGCTGAGGCCGGTCGATCACGGTGGCGTTTCTGAATATGAAATTGACGATCCGGCCAGAGGAGTTGTTGGGTATAAGTTCGTATTCCGCCGGGTCAAATGAGGAATAGCCGCCGTCCGCCATCAGTTTCATTGCGGTCAGGAAGGCGACGAAGTTCATCTTTACAAGGAACATCTCGTCCTTCCCGTGCAAGGCTCCGGTCTCGATCAGGATCACCGGCGTACCCCACTCGGAGAAACTGTCTCCAAATGCGGACGGGGTCCACTCGTCCCCGTAGCGGGCGATGTGGCCCGGCATAAATTCGGAGAGTGCCCGATGCATCGCAACTACGAGCCGCCTATTTCGCTCGAGTCCCGGAGTCAGGGTCTTCGCTTCGTCACCAAAAACAACGAGGAAAGATATCGCTGCCTGTTTATTCGTCCGCCCGACGGTCGTCAGGCCTTGCTGATTGTGGAGGTTGAATCCGATCTCGGGCTGCCACGTTTCACGCAGTGACTTGAGCAGCCGTGCTTCGGTTGTGATCAGGTTTCGCGCGTCGCGGTTTATATCGATGCCCTGTGAGTTTCGCCGCTGATAGATCTCGGCACCATCGGGGTTCAGCATCGGGACGGCCCTGATAGTTAGTTTGCTTTCCAAGGCCTTGACCCAATCCTTGTCGCGGTTCTTCTGAAGTATCGCGAACATATCGATCAGCGATGAGGTGGCGGTCGGTTCGTCGCCGTGCATCTGCGACCAGAGAAAGACCTTTTTCGGGCCGTTTCCCCACTCCAACTGAAAGATCTCTCTGCCTTGACCGCTTCGGCCGATATCGACGACCTTGATGCCCGCTTCCTTTAGTTCCCCAAGTGACTTGAGCAGGTCCTTATGCCTGAAGTTTGATGGAAGTTTGGCCGTCACGTGCTGGGTGTCCCAGATATCGGCGATCTCGGCGGCTGTTTGGGCGAGCGTCTCAAGTGTATGCACCATCAGCAATAGGGAGATCAGGAGGATCGGTCTCATATTCAGGATAAGTTTATGAGTTTGCGGTATTTACGGCAAGGCTCGCGCCATTTTGGACTTTCGCGGGGCCAGTCCCTAGACTTTATAGCATAGATGGAAGAGCAGTCCTCACCGAAAAACTCGCTTACCGGGATCGCCGCCGGGCTGGGCCGGCTTTCCGCCGGAAAACGCCGAGCGAGTCTCGAGGTCAGCGCCGCGCTCGCGGGCGTCAGCCTAAAAGCTAGCCGCGAATTTGTTGCGGCGGTTCCGGCCGCGGCCGAAGTGCTGTCGGCGGACGATATCCGTCTGTGGGGAGAAATGGGCCGCCGGCTGGCGATGGGGAGCGCGGATTCCGGAGCCCGCTTCTTTGCCGACGGTGTCGAGGAATTGCGCGATCTTCCTGTAAAGGCCCGCCCACTCGTGTTTCAGATCTGCACACGGCAGCTTGTATTGTCGAGCTCGATCGCTCTCGAAACTTTCAGGCTTATACCCTCGCTTGCGGATCAGATAGGCGACGACGAGTTGTTGTCAGAGGTGCTAAAGCTT
>JAJNPX010000284.1 GCA_021155145.1 Acidisarcina sp.
GAATTGCCCCTGAAACGGCCAAAGCTATTAATGCCCGACGCAGTATTTTGGATCTCATCGCGAGAGGTTTACGTCGCTGGCGGCATAAAGGTTCAAGCGGCCGTCGAGCAAAAAAGGATGAAGATCGCACTTATCGGTTACGGAGCGATGGGCCGGGTCATCGAGCGTCTCGCGCTTGAAAAAGGGCATGAGGTGCCGGTGATCATCGGCGAAGAGCACAAGAATTTTGCGGCCGAGAGGTTTACCGAGACCCTGAAGATGGCGGATGCGGCGATCGATTTTTCGTCGGCAGATGCCGTGCGGCGAAACGTCGAGGCGTGTATGATGGCAGGCGTTCCGCTCATCGAGGGTACGACCGGTTGGAATGACGAGCGGGAAGCGATAGAGAATATCGTCCGCGACGCGGATGGCGCCGCGGTCTTTGGTGCGAATTTTTCGATCGGCGTAAACCTCTTTTACCGGGTCGCGGAGTACGCCGCCGAACTCTTTGCAAAATTTCCCGAATACGAGGCCTTTATCGAGGAACAGCATCACTCGCGAAAGCGGGACGCCCCGAGCGGGACGGCATTAAAACTAAAAGAAATAGTCTCAAAACACGTCGAGATAAAGAGCATCGCCGCGACGCGGGCAGGCAATATTCCCGGGACGCACCGCCTCGGGTTTGACGGTGCCGCCGACCAGATACTTATCGAACACACCGCCCGATCCCGACAAGGCTTTGCGCTCGGCGCCATAATGGCCGCCGAATGGATCGTGGGCAAAAAAGGGCTTCACGAGTTCTCAGACGTGCTCGAAGAGATCACCGGCTGATATTCTGCCCCGCGCAAGGCCGATCCGGGGTTCTTTTTCCGATATTCGGCCCACTTTCCCCGATTTTCAAAGCACTTTCCCCGATTTTCGGCATTCTGGATCCGCCAGCCACAGTTCTCGGAACCATTTCCGGCGATCTTTCCGCAATCCCTGAGAATTTCGGGCGATCTCCCGAACGCTCAAAACCACATTTAGAGTTCTCAAAACCATTCTTAGAGTTCTCAAAATGATTTCCGAACCTCTCAAAATGATCTTCAGCTCTCTCGGAGCCATTTTTGAACTTCTGAATATCATTCCCGAAGTTCTCAAAACCATTTTCGAAGTTGTCAAAATGTCTTCCGGAATTCGAAAAGATTATCCGGGAATTGCCAGATCCTGCGGCGGAGAGGCGATTTTGCTACAATAGCGGCAATTTATTGTTCCAATAAGGTAAGCGTATGACTATCAGAGTTGACTGGATGCGCGGGTGTGCTACTGCGTTGGTCACGCCGTTTCGAAAGGACGGGTCGATCGATGACGGGTGTTTCGTAAAGCTTGTACAGCGGCAGATAAAGGGCGGCGTCAATTTGCTCGTGCCGTGCGGGACGACCGGCGAAAGCGTAACGATGGGCGAAGATGAGCGGCTGCACGTCATCAAGCTGACGGTCGAGGCTGCGAACGGCACAAAGGCCAAAGTGATCGCCGGGACCGGCAGCAACAACACGGCGGCGACCATCGACTTCACGCGAAAGGCCCGAGAGGCCGGTGCCGATGCCGCGCTGATCGTCGCTCCGTATTACAACAAACCGACGCAGGAAGGGATGTTCGCCCATTTCTCGGAAATTGCCCGGTCGGTCAAAAGGTTTCCGATAATGCTCTACAATGTGCCGTCGCGAACCTCCTCGAACATCTCGGCCGCGACGACGCTCAGGCTGGCGGAGGAACACGAGAATATCGTCGCCACAAAAGAGGCATCGGGAGATCTTGCACAGGCGGCGGCGATCATCGCGAACCGGCCCAAGAATTTCAAGGTCTTTTCGGGCGACGACGCCTCGACGCTGCCTTTGATATCGCTCGGGGCCGACGGGCTGGTCTCGGTATGTGCGAACGAGATCCCGCGGCAGACCGCAAAGATGGTCGAATATGCGCTTGCCGGCTCGTTCCATTTTGCGCGGAGATCCCACTACAAGATCTTGCCGCTGATGGAAGCGAATTTTATCGAATCTTCGCCTGCACCCTGCAAATTTGTTATGTCGCAGATGGGATTGCTCGAAGAGAATCTCCGCCTGCCGCTCGTGCCGGTTACCGAGCAGACGCGGGCGCGATTAAAAGCGGCGATGAAGGCGGTGGGTATTTAGTGACCCTCGGCGCTAGGCCCTGGGCTTTATGTTGTTGCCCGTTGCGCGGGTAGAATCGTACCGCACACGCGGGCGGCGAATAATATGAATATGAACAAGTTAGTTTCGTTGGCGATCCTCCTTATCCTGGTCTCAACTTCTTTAGGGCAGACCACGCCGTTCCTTTCCGACGAACAGATCCGGATGCTTCGCAACGAGATCTCGGGCGACCGCTCGTACGAGCACATCCGCGTACTCACGCAATGGCATCGCGATTCGGGAATGGAAGGTTATTTCAAGGCGATGGATTATGTCGCGGGTGCGGCCAGGGCCAATGGCCTGCAGGACGTCTCGATCATAAAGCAGCCGCTCGACGGGAATTACACGGCGAGGTCTGCCGAGCTCTGGATGGTCGAGCCGATCGAGATAAAGCTCGCGGATATCGGCGACCACGCGCTTTATCTTTCCGATGGAAGCCGCGATGCCGATGTGACGGCCGAGTTGGTCTGGGCGGGCGATGGTTCGGCCGCAGCCCTCGCAAATTTGGATGTGAATGGCAAGATCGTGCTCGTCAACGGAAATCCGGGGGCGGCCGCGGTAAATGCTGTCTATGGCAAAGGAGCGGTCGGCGTCGTCGCTTATACCACGTCGGAATCAAAGAGTATGCTGGATTTTCCCGACCAGCTTCCGTGGACGCGGATCGGAGACCCGCCCGCCGGAAAGGACGGAACATTTGCTTTCAGCCTCAGCCCGCGAAAGGGCGAGACGCTGAGACGCCTGCTCGAGACAAAAGGCGATCAGGACCTGTTTGCTACCGGCAAGCGAACGCCCGGCGGCCGCGTGGTCCTTCGTGCAAAGGTCGATACGGACATCGGCAGCGAGAATAAGAACACCGGCACCGGAATGGTCGAAGGCTGGATACGCGGCACGAAATATAAAGACCAGCAGATCGTGATCACGGCACACCTTCAGGAAGAACAGGGCTCTGCAAACGACGACGGCAGCGGCTCGGGAAATATCCTCGAGCTTGGCCGCGTTTTTTCGAAGCTGATAAAGGAAGGCCGGATACCGCCGCCGCTTCGCGACATCCGCTTTTGGTGGTCGGACGAGATCTATTCCGAGTATCAGTACATACGCACAAATCCGGGTGCCGAAAAG
>JAJNPX010000487.1 GCA_021155145.1 Acidisarcina sp.
ACCGCGGCCGCGCCTTTCGACTTAGCGTAGTCGACCGGATTTGCCCAATCAACGCCGGCCTGGCCCTTTAGGTCGTCGGCCGTCACGCCCGCCGGGCGCGGGATCATCGTCTGCGGGCTGAATCCGGCGCTTGAGAGGACAACTACCTTTCCGGCGACATCGACGCCCGCATAGGCATCGATTCCCTTGGATCTGACCATCCAGCCGTCCTTGCCGAAAACGAGCGGTCCGGTCGCTGAGCCCGTCCCGCGGACGCGATAGAAATCATCGCCAAAAGCGAAGCTCTGGCCGTTTATCTCCATCGTTGTCTTTGCCGGATCGATGCTTTCGCGTGTGAGCGCGATCTCTTGAAAGAACGTACCGTTATCGCCGGCGGGCTTAAAGCCCCAGCGTTGAAGGTTCATCTTTATGAACTCCGCGGTCACGTCCAGGCCCGCGGAAGGGGTGTCGCGGCCGCCCATTGCGTCCGACGCCACGAAGTATAAATAACTGCTGAGCTGCGCGGCGGTGATCTCTTCCGCCATCTTGCGTTCGGCCGGCGTTATCTTTACCGTTTGAGCAAAGAGGGCCGTGGGCGCAAGCAAAGTAATAGCCAATAGAAAGCTTAAAAAGGTCTTCTTCATCATTTCTCCAGAATAGTTTATCGACTCGTACGAATACACGAATCTTACGCGGCTCGCAGGAGTTTTGTTTCACGATTCAACTGCCGACGATGGCTATCTTGTGCTTGTCGGCAAGTGCGATGGTTTGATCGCGGTCGAAAATGAGGGTCTTGCCGGCGGTGACCGAGAGGCAGGTCGCTCCGGCCGCGGCCATCGTTTCGATGGTGGGCATACCGATAACGGGGACGTCGAATCGCATGTCCTGGTTCGGCTTGGCTACTTTGACGACAGTGAGCTTTCCATTGGCGAGTTCGCCGGCCCGCTTGATAGCGGCATCGGTGCCTTCCATCGCCTCGACGGCCACACACGCCTTCGCCCGCACAACGATGGTTTGGCCGAGGTCTAGGCGTGCGATCTCGGACGCAATGAGAAGGCCATATTCGATATTTTCTTTTTCGATGTCGCTGGGCGGGCGTTTCGTGATCGGGCCGTGAGGAGCCAGATGATCGCCGACAAAGAATGTCGAATCGATCAGCTCGATGCCTTCGGATGCCATTTCCGCGGCCACACCGCCGATCAGGGAATCGGTGTTTCGTTTGGGCAGGTTCCAGAGCATTTTCAGCATCCGCATATCCGGCACCGCCCCGGAAAAGATCTGAACGTGCTTTACCTGGCCGGCCATGATCGCCTTTTCGACGCCCTGCTTCTTGAGGAAATCGATCATCTTTCCAAGCTGGCCGATATTTACCCAGAGAACATTGTCAGCGACCTCGTCGATGTGCCTGTCTGTTTCTTCTTTGATGGCGACGACCGCAAGCGACGCACCTGCTTTTTTTGCGCCCTCGACCACGAGGAATGGGAATTGGCCGTTGCCGGCGATAAGGCCGTAATTCATAAGAAAAATGCAGAATTTACGTCCTGCATTCTACGGGATTTCTGCGAATTGTTCGAAGGCTGCTACTCGCTGAACGGTTGGGTCTCGCCGGGCTTTCGCAGCATCTTGTTCACTTCGTCGAGGTGCGTTTCCTCAAGAAGGATCATCTCTCGGGCGTATTCTTCGAGCGTGACGCTGTTTCCTTCGACGAGTTTGAGAAGGTCGTAATAGGCAGCCAACGTCGTCGATTCTTGTTCCAAGCTTTCCCGCAGTATGTCGCCGATGTCGTGCTTGTGAGTTTCGAGCAATGTCCCGATCTTAAGGCTCGGGTGCCCGCCGAGCATCGTGACAAACTCGCCCGCCCGCTTTGCGTGTGCGAGGCTTTCATTCACATTGCCATCCAGCCACGACACGATCGGGATGCGGTTGTACCCAAACACCATCAGTGCGTAATGCGTATACCGCACAACACCCGCCAACTCCAATTCCATGATCCGGTTCAGGATCTCGATCGCGTTTTGTTTATCTGTGTCGGTCATTTGCATCCTAGTTATTTTCCCTCTTTGACAGACGGTGGAACAAGTTCGAGCGTCGGGTCTTGCATTCTTACCCTAAGAACGTCCTGGTAGCTACCAGGATTCGCAACAACAGCGGCTGCTTTGCCATCAAAAGTCAAAAATCTCGGTTGATATTCAGCAGTTTTTCTCACAGAGGAACAAAAACTTAGTTCAACGCGCGTCACCAATTTCCGTCTGCTGTCTCGCATGGTATGAGCTGCGGGTAAGCGGTGAAGATTCGACGTGCTTGAAGCCCATCGCTTCGCCGATCTTTTTCCACTCGGCAAATTCCTCGGGCGTAACGTAGCGTTCGACCGGGAGGCGCTTTTCGTATGGCTGGAGGTATTGTCCGATGGTCATTATGTCGCACGAGACCTTTCGCAGATCGCGCATCAGATCGACGACCTCTTCAAAATCTTCGCCGAGGCCGGCCATAATGCCGCTTTTGGTGAGCATCGCAGGGAATTGCGTGTCGCGATAGCGTGCGGCGCGTTCCAGTAGTTCCAGCGTCTGATCGTATTTCGCGTCCGGGCGAACGCGCCGATACAAACGCGCAATAGTTTCGGTGTTGTGATTTAGGACGTCGGGACGTGCATCGAGCACGTTGTTCAGGGCGATCTCGTCGCCGTTGAAATCGGGGATAAGCACTTCAACCTTACATTCCGGATTCATCTCGCGAACCCTTTGAATCGTCTCCGCCCAGTGCATCGAACCGCCGTCGGCGAGGTCGTCGCGGTTAACCGATGTGATGACCGCGTGCTTCAG
>JAJNPX010000531.1 GCA_021155145.1 Acidisarcina sp.
TTTAGACAAGTTCCTTACGCATGATTCTCACAACCTTAGCACAAATAAAGCACAGAAGTGAACCTTTACGATCCGACAACGACGAAAGTTTCTGCAAATTTTCTAAACGCGAACGACCAACCGATTCGGACACTCAGGAATCGAAATTGATTATGATCAAACAGATTCGCGGCAGCACCATCTGATAACTAACGCGTGAAGAGTTTATCGAAATGATCAAGCCTTACCGTGGATCGGGAATCGTTCTCGATATCGGTACAGGCGACGGTCGATTTGTGTCCGCGTCTGCGAAAGCTCAACCCGATAAGTTCCTTATCGGTATCGACGCAAACGCAAAGCCTCTTGAAAAGCTCTCGACCAGGATCACCCGAAAGCGCGCAAAGGGAGGTCTAGCGAATGCGATGTTCGTACTTGCAGCGGTCGAAGATATTCCCAAGGAATTCGACGGCTTAGCCGATAGAGTGCACATCCATTTTCCTTGGGGAGGCCTTCTTCGAGCGGTCGCCACCGGCGATTCGGAGATACTCGCATCGCTGCGCCGCATTGCTTCGGCCGGATGTCTGCTTGAGATCGTTATCGGCGTCGATCCGATTCGCGATAAGGCCGAACTGGAACGGTTGGGTATACAGGGCGTTTCGATTGAGAAGGCGGTAATGGCGCTGCTGCCAAGATATTTTGAGGCCGGCTTTCGAAATGTCGAACGAAAAGAGCTTTCACCTGCTGAGTGGAACGATATTGAGACATCGTGGGCAAGAAAGCTAAAGAATAATCGGAAAAGACGGGTTATCTATCTGAGCTTTGAAGCTTGCTGAAGTGGTAGCGGTTATTATTCTTGCTCACCTAACAAAGTAACCGGGCCTGTACCTTAGTTTCAACTCAGGCCTCGACGGGACCTCCACGCGGATCGGACGCCATTCGGGTCCGTTCTCGTCTATGTCCGGCGTAAAGCCTATGGTATAGATCGTTCCAACGTCCTTCAGCACCCTGTCATAGACCCCGGCGACATCCTCCAGTTTTCTAGCGGTGTAGAGCGTTCCCGCACTCTGTTCGGCCATATACGCGAGCGTGCGCCGCGAGTCTTGGTAGAAACGTTCTGAGGCAGGGAAATCACCCGAGGTGTCGAGAAAGATCGGAAAGATCGAGACCGTCGATCGCTGGATCGCTTCGATGAGGTCGGCAAAGCCCATCCGTTTGTTCTGTGTCGGATAATATGTCAGCAGATTATCGCCTCCGTCTGACATTAGAACTATCGCCTTTCTGCGATTCGATGGCGGACCTTTTTCGAGAAGGTCGATCCCGAACTTCACTGCGTCCCATATATACGACCCACCGCGTCCCTCGATCTTCTTCACACGTTCCAGCAAAACGTTCTTATCTGCCTCAAGCTCCGACACTACGGTCTGATCGTTGTGAAACGTAACCACCGCCACGCGATCATCCGGCCGCTTCATCTCAATGAATCGCCGTGTGGTCTTTTTGATCAGGCCCACCTTATCAGCTGTCGAACCAGAGAGATCTAGCAGCAGGACGATGTCGAACGGGGTGTCGGTCTTGGCAAAAGATTCGATCTCGACCGGCTTGCCGTTGTCGAAGAGGCGAAAATCCCCTTTTTCAAGCTCGACCGGGCTCACATCTGTCGAGGCACGTATCACCACATCCAGCGAGACATATGCGGTCTGTACCTTGATGGCTTCTTCCTCGCCAGCATCGAAAAGGCCGTTTACGGACGGCTGCTGTTTCTTTTCCTGTACAGCTTCTGCTGTTCGCTGGGTCGGTTCCATCACGGCGCGAATAAGCGGCATCCGGTAAGTAAGTTCAAGAAAGCGTTCGTAGCTTCGGAGGGGCTGCATTCCAAAAGCGGACCGCCGTTTGTCCACCTCGCTCGCCCGCTCGATCGGTGCCATAACGAGAAATCCGTCATTGATCGTTACCTGAGAACCATATAGCTGACGCCGCCCGAGCGCCAGACGAAGCTTGTCGACGTACGCGGCCAATATCTCACCACCTCTTATCTCACCTCTTGCGTACGCTTCGCTCACCAGCGGGTAAAGCTCGAGCTGCTGCCACGCGGGAAGGGCTTTTGTCAGCAGGTAAAGGAATGAAAGCGCACCTTCGTCGCCAAGTTCTTCACGCTTTGGCCATCCCGCCGCTGCTATTTGGCCGCAGACCAATTGGATGGCTTCCGCTTCCGTTTCGGCAAGTTGCCGTTGTGCCTTTTCACTTTTTGGTTGGTCGATGCGGGCCTTTTGAATATCTGCCGCCAGATCCTTGCTCAACTTAACAGCTTCAGAGCTCAGCTTCTCATTCTTTGGGGCGGGCGCTGCCGACGACAGTCGGCTAATTGCGGCCTGTAGCTCCTTAGGCTCAACGCACCTCACCTGTCCGGCAGATGTATTTGTGAATGAAAGCAATGTGACGATCGCTGGTAAGATCGCACCTATTGATCGATATCTCATTACATCAATATCCCGAAGCCTTTATTGCGCCTACCCGAAGTTATATTCTAATAGTAGATCGACAATGAAGATAGCCGTAGCAATGAGCGGGGGCGTCGATAGTTCGGCCGCCGCCGCAATATTAAAGGAGCAGGGACACGATCTCGTCGGATTCACGATGCAGCTGTGGAATCAGCGTCGCGGCATAAGTGTTGACGAGAACGGCGACCCTCTTCCGTCTCGCTGCTGTTCCCTCGACGACGTTTATGATGCACGGCGCGTTGCCGACTCGCTCGCCATCCCTTTTTATGTACTCAACCTGGAAAAGGATTTCGAGCGTGACGTGGTCGAGCCATTCGTACAAAGCTACTTATCGGGTGAGACGCCGATCCCTTGCGTTGCCTGCAATTCGCGGCTTAAATTCGCATCGCTCGACCGGATGGCCATTTCTCTGGGTTGCGAAAAGGTCGCGACCGGTCATTACGCTCGCGTCGAATACGATGACGCTGCAGGCCGGTATCGGCTCTTTCGGGGCCGCAACCACTGGAAAGATCAGAGCTACTTCCTTTGGGAATTGAAACAGGACCAGCTTTCGCGCGCTTACTTCCCGCTCGGCGAAATGCTCAAAAGCGAGGTCCGCGATATCGCCCGCGACGCGAATCTATATACGGCGGATAAGCAGGAATCTCAGGAGATCTGCTTTGTGCCGGACGGGAAGTATTCGGAGTTCATCGACCGCTATCTTACTCACGAGGGCCGACAGGACGAACTCCCCGAAGCCGGCGAGATCGTCGATACGTCGGGCGAAACGCTGGGCGAACACTCTGGCATCCATCGCTATACGATCGGCCAGCGTCGGGGCCTCGGCATCGCACATGAGAAACCGCTCTACGTCGTGCAGATCGAACGCGCAAAGAATCAGATCATCGTCGGCGAGGCGGACGAACTCGAATCGATAGAATTCACTGCCAAGGGAGTAAACTGGGTCGCCTTTGACGATCCGTCGGAGCCGGTGCGGGCGCTCGTTAAGATACGCTATCGTCACGATCCGGCGATCGCTACGATCCACCCTCGGCCAGATGACCATGCTCGGATCGTATTTGACGAACCGCAGCGCGCCATCACGCCCGGACAGGCAACCATTTTTTACGACACCGCGACCGGGGAAGAGGTCGTTGGTGGCGGCTGGATAGTGAGGAACTGATCAGGAGAATATCTTTATGGCAACACCAAAGAAACGGCCTAGCAAGGCGTCCAAAGCGGCGCAAAAGCTTATCAATGATTCGAAATTGTTGACTGCGAAGAACGATCGCGATTCGCAGAGCGGTTCGGAATTCAAAGCGTCGGTCGTCACGCCGCGAACCAACAAATCCGCCAACAAGCCTCGGCCGGACAAGAAGCGGGGATAGCGGACCGATGAAGAAATCCGAGCTTCGAGAGATCTATCTCAAAAGGCGGAACTCTTTGGCCTCGGACGATGCGGCTGAGATGAGCGGGCGCATTGCCGATCGTTTCTTTTCCGATTTTGACCTTGTAACGATCGCGACGCTTCACTGCTTCATCTCGATCCCAAAATTCAATGAGGTCGACACCTCTCTGATCTTCAAATGGCTTTGGAGCGAATACCCACACGTTCTTACCCTTGCTCCACGAGTTGACCGGGAGTCGGGCGAGCTTGAGCATCTTACATATACTCCGCAGATGGATCTCAGCGAGAATTCCTGGGGCATTCGTGAGCCCTCGGGCACGGAATCTGTCGATGCGAAGCAGATCGATCTCGTTCTCGTGCCGCTGCTTTGTTTCGACCAGCGCGGATACCGGGTCGGGTATGGCAAGGGATATTACGACCGATTCCTTCGGGAGTGCCGGACTGACTGCAGGAAGGTCGGGCTAAGCTTTTATCCGCCGATCGACGAGATCATTGATATCCACGCGGGCGACGTCGCACTCGATCAATGCATAACACCCGACAAGGTGTTCGATCTTAACGCTACTTCGCCTTGAGAATATCTCTGATCTCGGTCAGCAGTGCTTCTTCAGCTGTCGGCTCGGAATCGGCCTCGAGGCCATTGAACAGGCTGATAGCGTACCTTGCCAGAAGAAACATCAAGAACGCAACGATCAGAAACGTGATCACATCATTGATCAGCTCTCCATAAAGGATAAGGGGCTGTTTTGCGGCCTGGGCGGCGGCGATCTGTTCGGCGGTATTGACCGGCATATCGCCGAGGTTGATGACCTTGCTTTTGAAGTCGATCCCGCCGGTCAGCAAGCCGACCACGGGCATTACAATGCCATCTGTGAAAGTTTTGACTATAGCGCCAAACGATGCGCCGATTATCACCGCGATGGCTAGGTCAAGCACATTTCCGCGGGCAATGAATTTCTTGAAGTCATTCAACATTTGTTTCTTCCCCTCCTTGGGTTTTATTTGGACCCGCCAAGTGGCGGCGGGCCGGTCACTGCGATCGAGGCCCCAAAAGATAAAAAGAGCGGAGCAAGTGCTGCTCCGCTCCGAATATCGAAATCGATGTCTAGGGCCTAGACGGTCGCGGACTCTGTCTTCTCGTCATCGGCCGACAACAAGGCGTCATCATCATCGTCGTCGTCATCATCATCGGCAGCTGCTGCTGTTGAAGAAGACGAATATGTGCTGCTGCTCGCATAGCTTGACGACGCGGGCGGCGACGAGCTGTACGAAGAGGCTTGTGAAGCCGCCGCAGCCTCTTTCTCCTGACTTTCGCGGGCTTTTAGCATTGTACAGCCGCCTTCAAATACCGCTCCGTCCTCGATCACGAGCTTGGGTGTGGTGATGTTCCCGACGACGCGGGCGGTCCGCCCGAGCTGGATCTTTTCCGAGGCCGTTACATCGCCGTTGACAGTTCCGTTCACCTGGGCCACACCGACGGTCACATTTGCATCGAGCTGACCATTATTTCCCACGATCAGCGTGCCGCCGTCCGATGTGACGGTGCCGGTCAGGTGTCCGTCTACCCGGAGCATCATCTGGAAGGTCGTGTCACCGGTCAGCGAGGTGCCGTGGCCGACGAAACCGCTGAGCTTTCCGTCCTTTATATCGCGAGCGATATTCTCGCTGTCGGTCGCCGGCCGCGAGACCGTATTCGTGCTCTCGCCTCCGTATAAAGTGCTCGGGCTGGATTGGGCTTGGGGGTAGCTTGATTGGAATTCCGGGGCATCAGACGTTTCGGATTTGGAATTTCTTCCCATTCTGATCATAGAACAAGTCTCCTTTAGGAATTGATAAAACTCGAGGCAGCAATGCGTCCAGGCGGGACCTGAAGAACTTTAGGTTTTTTCACTTGCAGCGATGCGAAAGTGTCGAATAGTGCCTGCACACGAATGATAAACGACGCCCGTATGCGCTGTAAAGCGATTTGTGTAAAGCTTGTCAATTTTACCTCCAGATGTCAGAATCAGAAGTTTCGCTGGTAAAGAAAGGGCGATGCGGCCGTGGAGACGAGAATAAAGACAAAGCTGATGAAGAAGGTCGGGAGAGCCATCCACGACTTTTCAATGATCGAAGAGGGCGACAAGGTGATGGTGTGCCTTTCCGGCGGAAAGGACAGCTACACGCTGCTCGACCTGCTGCTTGACGTCAAAAAGCGGGCGCCCGTGAATTTTGAGATCTTCGCGGTCAATCTCGACCAGAAGCAGCCCGGTTTTCCCGAGCACATCCTGCCCGAATACCTTGAAAGCATCGGCGTAAGGTACCGCATCGTCGAGGAAGACACATACTCGATCGTCAAGGCACACATCCCCGAGGGAAAGACCTTCTGCTCGCTTTGCTCACGCCTTCGCCGCGGCATTCTGTATAACGTCGCGGTCGAAGAGGGCTGTACAAAGGTCGCGCTCGGCCATCACGCCGACGACATAATCGCGACCTTTATGCTCAACCTGCTCTACGTCGGGCAGCTAAAGGCGATGCCGCCGATACTCCGCAGCGATGATAAGCGAAACACGGTGATCCGCCCGCTCGCCTATTGCCAGGAAAGGGAGATCGCCAAATATGCCGCCGAGCGCGAATTTCCGATCATCCCGTGCAATCTGTGCGGTTCGCAGCCAAACCTGAAGCGGGCACGCGTCAAGGAAATGATAAACGAGCTTGAAAAGGAGATCCCGTTCGTGCGGCAGACAATGCTGACCGCCCTGACCAACGTCACGGGCTCGCACCTGCTCGATAACGAGCTTTACGATTTTCGCAATTTCGAGCCGATGATAAAGGCTATCCCCGCCGGGCACGGCAGCATCGAAAAAGAGCTCGACGCCGTCTTCGACCACTCAGAACCGGCCTTTGCACCCAACCTCCTGGCAGCCGCCGGTGTCGACCAAATTGCGTAAAAACAGACCGTTTCGGCTTTCGCGACACGGGCAAAGTCCTTTGTCCTCATTGACTTCCGGCGGA
>JAJNPX010000004.1 GCA_021155145.1 Acidisarcina sp.
TCGCCCTCGATCAGCTCGAGCTTGTACCCAGCAATGCCGGGACACAGGCCCTTGTACCACCCGCCCTCGTTCTCGTTCAACTCGATCGTCTTGCACTTCGTATCGATCAGGTCGGTATAAACGCTGTTCACCTGTGCCCGAACGCCAAGAGCCGCAAACATCACCAACGCCGAAACCAAGATCATTTTCATGTCTTGCATTATTGCACAAGCCCGCTGCGTAGGTGCGCGGGGCCGTCCAGGCTGGAGAAGGCGACTGTAATTGGAGTGTGTAATCGAAGATGCCTGCATTTTTCACCGGACGATTTACACGTATTGACTGAAAATGCGAAACTGATCGTCAGAGAATGAGGCCTATCGTATTCGTCATCGTCGTTTACATACTCTTTCTTTTGACACAGCCGTGTCAGGACGTGCTCGGCGCGCGGCCGTCGGACGGCGGCCGGGGAAGCGTCAGCATTACGGCGGATAAGGGTGAATGCGAAGACGAAAATAGCTGCTCTCCATTCTGTATCTGCTCATGCCGGCAGGCCCCGGCGGGATACTTCTCGTATGAATCGGCGATTCGGCCGAAGATCCTGACCGCACCTTCGCGGACGCCCGAGATAGGATATGTGTGCCACGTGCCTTTCGCTACTCTAAACTCCATTTGGCAGCCGCCAAAACACTGATCCCCGAGCACAACTGCGCCCTATAAGTGCGGAAGCCTGCACGCAGCAAGGGCATTTTCGCGCAAGCCAGATAGAAGTTACGCGCGACATACATTCAGCATAAAATACGGAGAGATCAATGTTTTGTCGAGTCTTGTTTTTCGCAGTAATTTCCATGTTTGCGGCCGCTGCATATGGCCAATCAGGCAATTCAGTTCGCATCGTCGTAAAGAATCACGACACCAAGGAGGCGATCGCGGGAGCCACGGTCGCCATTGCGGGGACCGGTCTTTCAACCACAACCAACGCGATCGGCCTTGCAGAACTTCCGAATATTCCCGCCGGCGAACAAAGTGTGACCATATCATCTCTCGGCTACACACTCGTCGAGGTCAGACTCACTTTTCCATTGGCCGATCCGGCCGAACGCACGGTCTTCCTCGAACTCAGCAACGAGGTCGCCAAAGTGACGATCGAATCGACGCGTACCGGCCGGGAGATCGAAGCAGAACCTACCCGCGTGGAAGCCATCGACGAGGAAGAGATCGATGAGAAGCTCAATATGCGGCCCGCCAACGTATCAATGGTGCTGAACGAGAGTACCGGGATCAAGGTACAGCAAACGTCGGCGACGTCGGCGACCCAGAGCATTCGCATACAAGGCCTCGACGGGCGATACACGCAAATTCTCAAGGACGGATTTCCATCGTACGGCGGATTTTCAGGAAGTCTGAGTCTGCTCGAGATACCGCCGCTCGATCTACGGCAGGTCGAGATAATAAAGGGTCCGGCTGGCACATTTTACGGCGAAGGTGCGATAGCGGGCGTCGTCAATTTTATCAGCAAAGACCCCGAGGAAAGGCCGGTCACCACGTTTCTCCTCAATCAAACCTCGGCCCTTGGCACCGACGTTTCGCTGTTCAATTCGCGTAGGTTCGCGAAGTTCGGCTATACGTTCCTCGGACAGTTCAACTACCAGAAGGAGTACGACGTAGATGACGACAACTTTACCGATCTGCCACGGACCTATTCGTTTTCGTTGTCGCCGAAGGGCCTTTTCTATATGGATGACAAAACGCGGCTCACGATAGGAAATTCTCTCTCATATCAGAATCGTAACGGCGGTGACGTGCGCGTGGTCAAAGGCAGCGCCGACGCGCCGTTCGTGTATTTTGAAAAGAACGATTCCTACCGTAGCGTCACTACGATCAACTTCAATCGCCATCTCGCCGGTGGACAAGTGTTTTCCGCAAAACAGAGCCTTGCATTCTTCGGCCGCGAACTCTCGGCACCGGGATACCTTTTCAGCGGCGATCAGTTCAGTTCCTATACGGACGTGACCTTTTTTGCTCCTGTGAAGAATCACGGCCTCGTCGTAGGTTTCAGCGCGTCGCACAACCGCTTTAACGAAAATGCGTCGCCGGCTGCGGCCATTGTCCGAGACGAGTCGCATACGACCATCGGCGGCTATGCCCAGGATACTTTCGACCTCACCGATAAACTGTCCTTCGAAGCGGGTTTCAGGTTGGATCACGCGACGAATTATGGAGCCTTTGCCCTGCCCCGCGTTTCACTTTTGTATCGATTCACCGAGAAGCTATCGACCCGCGTCGGGTTCGGCCTCGGCTACAAGACACCCACGATCTTTACCGAAGATTCCGAGGAGCTGCTGTTCCGCGGAATCCTGCCGATCGGTGAAGATCTCAAAGCCGAACGCAGCCGCGGCGGCACCTTTGACGTGAACTATCGCGACAACATCGGCGAGAAGCTCAGCTATGCGATCAACCAAATGTTCTTCTACACGCAGATCACCGATCCGCTCGTGCTGAACGCGGTCCCGGATGGCCGCCATCGCTATGCGAACGCCGAGAGCTCGGTCATCAGCCGGGGTTTTGAGACGAACGTACGCCTCAGTTACGACATCGCAAAAGCCTTCATCGGTTACACATTTACCGACGCGAAGGCGGGATATCTGACCGGTGACCGTGTGCTGCCGCTGACCCCGAGACATAAGGTCAACTCTTCGCTCGTCATCGAGAAACATGAGAACTTCAAGGCCGGTCTGGAGGCTCACCATACCGGAAGCCAGACGCTGACCGATCGCACTCGAACGCGCTCTTACACGCTCGTGGGGGTCTTTGGGGAAAAAACGTACGGGAAGATCAGCCTCTTCCTCAACGCCGAGAACATCACCGACGTGAGACAAGGCAAATTCAGCCCCGTCGTCCTGCCGCCCTTCCCGGACCCGAGGTTCGCCGAGATCTACGCTCCGCTCGAGGGCCGCGTATTCAACGGAGGAGTCAAGGTCAGGTTCTGACTCGGTCGTGAAAAGAGCCGGACACAAATGAAAAGTGAATGGTGGACAGGCTATCGGTCGTTGTGGACGATGCGGCCGCCGACTATTGTGGCGACGGCGCGGCCGGTGAACTGCCAGCCGTCGAATGGCGTGTTTCGCGATTTGGAGCGCGAATCGGCATTGTTGTAGGTCCACGTTCGCTGCGGGTCGATGATGGTGACGTCGGCGATGGAACCGGGCCTGAGCGTGCCGCGGCCCGCAAGGCGGAAGATGCGTGCGGGGTTTGCCGAGCACATCTCGACGAGGCGTTCGAGCCCGATGACGCCCTTGTGCACGAGTTCATTGAAAGCAAGGCCTACCGCCGTTTCGAGGCCCGTGATGCCGAATGGTGCGCGGTCGTACTCGAGCGCCTTTTCATCGGCGTGATGAGGTGCGTGGTCGGTGGCGATGGCGTCGATGGTGCCGTCCTTGATGCCTTCGATGATCGCTTCGCGATGCTCTTCGCTGCGTAGGGGCGGAGCCATTTTGGTGTTGGTGTCGTATGCGGAAGAAACCCAGTCGCTATCGCTCCCGGTTCCGACAGAACCTCCGACCACGCGATCCGTCAGCGTGAAGTGATGCGGCGTGACCTCGCACGTGACGTTTATGCCCTCGTTCTTGGCACGCCGGATGGCCTCGATCGCGCCCTTGGTCGATACGTGTGCGATGTGGATGTGGGCTCCGGTCTCCTTTGCGAGGATGATGTCGCGGACCGCATCGATGTCCTCGGCAAGCGCGGGCATACCCTTGAGGCCGAGCAGCAGCGAGATGCGGCCCTCGTGCATCACGCCGCCCGCGGACAGCGACTTGTCTTCGCAATGGTCGACGACCGGCAGATCGAAATCCCTCGCGTACTGCATCGCACGCCGCATTATCCCCGCGTTCGGCACCGGCCGCCCGTCATCGGAAACCGCCACAGCGCCGGCGGCCTTCATCTCGCCCATTTCCGCCAACTCGCTGCCATCGCTCGACTTTGTGATCGCGCCGATCGGGAAGACGTTGGCAAGGCTCGCACGCTCAGCCTGCTCGATCATATAGCGCGTGATCGCGGCGTTGTCGTTGACGGGGTTTGTGTTAGGCATCGGGCAGACCGACGTCCAACCGCCCGCCACCGCCGCGGCACACCCCGTTGCGATCGTCTCTTTATGCTCCTGCCCCGGCTCGCGAAGATGTACGTGAAGGTCGATGAACCCAGGCGCGACAAGCAAACCGCTGGCATCAAAAACCTCAGTCCCCTCCGGCGGAGCCTCGCCATTCTGCAGCCAGGCCTTGACGACCCCGTCCTCAATAAGCACGCTCATCCCCGTATTTTCCGGAGCAAGCGGGTCGATAAAATGTCCGTTGGATATGAGTAATTTCATCAATTCATTCGCCGTGAAATTCGGCTATGACCTCGATCGGGCCGACTATGTTCGCGTTAAATCTGTACAGATCGTCGGCCGGTATCCAGTACTCTTCATGCTCGCTGCCGCCGACAACCTGGCGCTCGAACTTGTCGAGAAAGGTCTTATCGACGTTGAACTTAGTCACGAATCCGGCCCGATCCGCGTTGAGCTTCGCGTTCCAGTCGCGTGCGATCTGAGTCGCATATTCTTCGTTCGTCACTGGGTAGAAGATCGGCTGTTCCGGAAGCCGAGGCGGGAACGCCGAGAAGCCTGATTCCTCGATCAGAGCCAGTTCCTTACGTCCCACGGGGCGGTATAGAGTAATTACCTCAGGCATTGCCCATGCTCCCGCCGGTCGAAAGGTAGAGCACGGCCATACGGACGGCGACGCCGTATTTTACTTGGTCGAGGATCAGCGAACGCGAGCTGTCGGCAACGTCGGATGCTATCTCGATCCCGCGGTTCATCGGGCCGGGATGCAGTACGATAGCGTCCTTTTGCGCGAGATCGAGCCGGGCCGTCGTAAGGCCGTAGTGGATCGAATACTCGCGAAGGGTCGGGAAATAGGCCGAATCCTGCCGCTCGCGTTGGATACGCAATATCATCACCACGTCCGCACCCTCGATCGCGTCCTC
>JAJNPX010000010.1 GCA_021155145.1 Acidisarcina sp.
AATGGGCTCGCAACAATATCAAAGGAGCGGCGGGCAGGACCGGCAGTCAAGCAATTGGCGGCAATCGCGGCGACCGGGTCTACGAATTTTGAGGACGGTGTTCAAGAGGTTATGAGCAAGTACATGTCATTCGAATCGCAGTCGTTCGCGAACGGCGAGCTGCTGCTCGAAGCCCTGTCGGAATTAGGATTCGCGACCGTCGTGCAGGGTAGGGACCTGCCCTTGGACGGTTGGGACAAGCGAGCGGGGCGGACCGCCGACATCATCATTCGCCGGCGGGACGTCAAGGCTTACAACCTTCTCGCGGACGTCGGCTTTCAGAGAACGTTGGCGGGCTACGTCGCGGTGATCGACGATATGGATCTCGATTATCGCCTGGGTTCCGACTTCGTCGTGCGTTTGCAGAATCAATATCACGAAGCCGCGGCCCGGAAGATGGCGAAAAAGCTCGGCGGAACCTTGGTCAAGGAGCGGATCGGGAAAACCGTGAAGATCCGGGTCAGATTTTGAAGGAGCGCTACCTATGGCTGAAATCGAATTCACCATCGACACCGAGACGGGGAGTTGCGAAACGAAGATCAACGGCATCCAAGGGTCATCCTGCGAGAAGACTGCCCGCCAATTAAGGGAGGTTCTCGGGACCCCGACGACGGATCGGAAGACGGCGGAGTATCACGTCACACCGGCGGTGCGGAGGCGAGTGGGCCCCCGTGAATAACGAAGTGGTGTTCGTGCTGGAGCCGGACGCGGGACGCGTCACCGTCGAGATCTCGCAGGCTTCCGGGCAGGCGGCGAACGATCTCGCACAAGATCTGGGTAGACGCGTAGACCTGAACTGCGCGAAGCCGGCCAGTGACACGAGATACTTGCCCGTTCTACAGCCTCACCCCGCGACCGAAGACGAATCGAAAACGGACCCTTTCTCGATCTGGCTGTACCGGCTTTACCATAACTCGGTCGTCGACGGTCCCGGCCGCCGCAGCGTCATACAGACCGCGGGATGCTCGATCCGCTGCAGGCAATGCTTCGTGCCTCAGACCCATGACCGGAAAAACGGTGCGTTAGTCCCGCTCTCGTCAATATTGAAGGAGATCATCTCCTATGGCGCAGACCACGACGGTGTAACCATCCTCGGCGGCGAGCCGTTCGACCAACCGGAACCCGTCGCCGAACTCGTGTCGAGGTTGAAGGACCGAGGGATCCATATAACGGTTTACTCCGGATACACCATCGAGCAACTAATCGAGCGACGGGCTTCGAGTGTCGACTACATCCTCACCAATATCGACCTGCTCATCGATGGTCCGTTCATCGGCAGCATGCGTGATGGAGCGGGCGAGTATCGAGGGTCGCGGAATCAGCGAATCGTTGGGCTGACCAATCAATAATACCGTTGAGCAGGTGATTGATCGGCGCGAATACGTTCCGGTGGTGCAAAAACGCTCAATCAACCCCCCAAGATTCCGACCTACACCACGGTCGATTATCTACTCGCCTGATTGCTACCGATTGTTCTTCGAGATCTCTGGGCGTTGCGATCCTCGTACTCCATGATGTCAAGGAGCCGATAACGAGCCTGATTGCCGATCTTGAACGCCTTCAAATGCCGGGGGTTGGATTTGGGTAGGGCCCTGAGACGCTGGAACCTCTTGGCGATCGCGGTTTGCGTTCCGATGAGTTTCCAGCGCTCGGCCAGTTGAAGATTGTCGAGGACTTCTTGGTTCATAATTTCTTCCACTCACTCTCTAAGATCCCCTTCGCAAGAGCCGTGCCTCGTGAGACCTGGCGATCATGGCCAAGTCATCCGTTGTTCCGTTCAACCTTTCCGTCCGTATCCCAGCGACCTCCAAAGCAGTACTTGCATCGATACTGATGCTCGTAGGTTGGGTAGACTCATGGCAATCTACCCGAAAATCTACCCAAAACAGCAAAACGGCAACAAAAACGGGCTAAATTTAGCCCGTAAAATGATGCCGAATAACGGCGGCAAGTTGTTGTAACGAAAGGGGTTAAAAAGTTGGTGCGGACGAGAAGAATCGAACTTCCACTGCCTTGCGGCAACAGGCTTCTGAGACCTGCGCGTCTACCAGTTCCGCCACGTCCGCATCCTTTGGGCGAACATTGAGGATACTAATTAGGCCATCGGAATTCAAGGAAGACTTTGCGCGATTGTGGTAACACAATAGAAATGTCCTGCTCGGACCACAATAGAAATGTCCTGTTTGGACGGCGAGAGGTATCTTGCCGGAATGGAAGGGGAAGTATTGAATCGCGGCGAAACTCGACGGGCCGAATACGATCGGACAATGGCTTGCGGCTGCGGGGCCCAAAGTGCGATACGCGTTACGCAATGGTTATACGCCCTTCACCTCTGTTTCGCTTGGAACGGCCGATGTGCAAAAATCATTGATTGCACCTTAACTTTAGTTTCCAAACGATCTCGATGAAGAAAGTACTAATCACCTCGGTACTGCTGTGTATCGGCCTGTTGGCGAGCAGTGACAGCCCCCGCGTATCGGCTTTTCAGGAGCTCACCGCTGTCTCTCCAAATCTTGTGATCAGCCAGTTTCAGGCTGGAGGAGATGGAGCTGATGCTCCCAACGACGAGTTCATAGAGATCCACAATATCGGTGTAGGGCCGGTCGATCTCAACGGGTACCGGTTGGTATATCGCTCGAGCTCGGGTACCAATGACGTAGGTCCGATAGCCGAATGGACCATCGAGACGATGGTTCCCGCCGGCGGCTTTTATCTTGTCGCATCCAATTCCTATAACGGCTCGGTCGTACCTGACCGGTTTTTCTCCAACTCGGCATGTTCCTGCGCGCTTTCTGCAACTTCCGGCGGGCTGGCGATCAGGCAGGGCCCATCGAACACTGGGGTCAAGATCGACTCGGTCGGGTGGGGAGCCGCGACGAATGAATTTGTCGAAACGGCGACCACAACAGCGGCTGGCAACAACAACAGCAAATCCCGAAAGCAAAGCGGTTGCCAGGACACCGACAACAATTCGAATGATTTCGAGACGATTGCGCCGTCCGCTCCGCGAAATAGCTCGACGGTTCCGGCGCCATGCGCCGGCGGCGGTACGACATTGTTCGCCGCGCTCAATGCCGGCCCGACAAGCGTCTCGCCCGGCGGCAACACCTTACTGATCGTCACGGTCATACCCGCGACAACGCCGCCGAGCACGGGAATCAGCGTTACGGGAAATCTGACGAACATTGGCGGTTCCGCCGCACAGGTCTTCTACGACGACGGTACGAACGGCGATGTTACCGCGGCTGACAACGTGTACTCGTTCCTCGCGACCGTTCCGCTGGGTACGGCCGGCGGCGTCAAACCGGTCTCCGCAGCGGCATCCGATGCCCAGGGCCGCTCAGCCGGTGGAACGGTCAACATTACCGTAAATGCACCGCTTCCCAATGAAGATCCGCTGATACTCGGCAACCCGAGCGACGCCACGCCCGACATTGCGAACGAGAACAATTACCTGATGGCAAAGCCGCAGTACACCTTATCCTATAACCGTCAGAAGGCGACGCCGAACTGGGTCGCGTGGCGTCTCGACAGTTCGTGGGTCGGTTCCGCCCCTCGGCAGGACGATTATCGTCCCGATCCGGCCCTTCCCCTCGGCTGGTATCAGGTGCTTACCGAGGATTACAGCGGCTCGGGATATGACCGCGGCCATATGTGCCCGTCGGGCGACCGGACGAACTCGATACCAAACAACTCCGCCACATTTCTGATGACCAACTTCATCCCGCAGCTCAGCGCGAACAATCAGGGGCCGTGGGAGGAGTTCGAATCCTATTGCCGTACGCTGGCGTCGCAGGGAAATGAGATCTACATTTTCACCGGCCCATACGGATCGGGCGGTACGATCGCGCAGGGCCGGATCACCATACCGCAATACACATGGAAGGTCGTGGTCGTGCTGCCGAACGGCGACAACGACCTGCAAAGGATCCGCAAAGGAACGCGCGCTTTCGGCATCATAGTTCCGAATTTTGCGCCGCTCGACATCAATGCCCCGTGGCGTAATTTCAGGGTAACGGTCGATCAGGTGGAGGCGCTGACGGGGTACGACTTCTTTTCGAATGTCGGTGCGGTCACGCAGCTTATGATCGAACGCCGGCGGGATAGATTATGAGATCAGTTTTAAAGGTAGGGGTGTGGGCGGCGTTGCTGCTCGCCTGCCCCGCGCTCTACGGTCAGACCGAGGTATCGATCGCAAATATTCAGGGGAACAAGAATCTCTCGGAATATGTCGATCGACAGGTAAAGGTCTCGGGCATCGTCACGGCCCGGCTTCGCAACGGTTTTTTTCTGCAGACGGCGGACGCCAAAGCCGATGCCGATCCGCTGACCTCCGAAGGCATCTTTGTCTTCACGCGCAACGAGCCAATGGCCGATGCGGCCGTAGGCAGTGAAGTTTCGGTGGCGGGAAAGGTAGAGGAATTTCGTGCCCGCCAGGATGCCTACGGGCTCACGATCACCGAGATCTCACACTTCATTGGGCGCGACGCATTTTCCGTCATCTCAAGAGGCAATCCTCTGCCGAAGCCGATCACCCTCAAGCTTTCCGACATCAAGGCCAATTCGCCCGACCAGTTCGAGCGCTTTGAGGGCATGCGGGTCTTTGCCGAAGAGATGCTCTCGGTCGCTCCCACGGGCGGGCGGGTCGACGGCCGGACCGAAACGGTCGTGTCCGACGGGGTGTTCTATGCCGTGCTGAAGGGCTCGGGGCGTCCGTTTCGCGAGCCGGGAATGGCGATACTTCAATATCTGGGTTTGCCCGACAAAGATAAATGGAAGAAAGAGCTTCCTTCGCTGCCGATCTTTGACGGCAATCCGGAGGTGCTGCGGATCGAGACCCTTGCACAGGCCGGATCGACGGCCCTCGATGTTTCTGCAAAGGCGCAGATAAAGAACATAAGCGGTGTGATGCACTACGCCTTCGGACGATATGCGATCCTGACGGATGCTTCGTCCCGGCCCGTTGTCACCAGCTCGATCAAACCGGTCGCGATGCCGCTTACCACCGCCGGGCAGTTCTCGGTCGCCTCGGCGAACATAGAAACCTTTGTCGATGATGTCGATGACCCCGACGTAAAAGAGGACGTCGCAACTTCGGAAGCATTTGAAAAGAGGCTCGGCAAGATCTCTATCGCATTTCGCGACTACTTGCAGATGCCCGATGTGATCTCCGTCGTCGAAGCCGAGAATCTTAACGTGCTGAAAAGGCTGGCCGCGAGATTAAATGCCGACGCAGCGGCGGCGGGGAAACCCGATCCAAAGTACGAAGCCTATCTTTTCGAGGGAAACGACCCGCGCGGGATCGACTGCGGATTCCTGGTAAAAGCGTCGAGGGTCTCGGTAAAAGCGGCGAAGCAGTTTGGAAAGGGCGAACAATATAAGAACCCGGTCACAGGTAAAACGGACGCCCTGAATGACCGGCCGCCGATAATGCTCGAGATCGCGATCGCGGATCCCGCCGCGAAGAGATCCATCGAATTCACGGTCGTTTCA
>JAJNPX010000014.1 GCA_021155145.1 Acidisarcina sp.
TGGCTTGTACATCTTCCGGTCGTCGAACACAAACCAACGCAGAGAATCGGACTCCTGTTTCTTGTACCAATTGCCGGTGTCCTGCCAATAGTAATCGGTGTTCTCGGGAAGGAAAGCGACATCCTTGCCTCGTTTGGCGACCAGCAGGTTCATTCCTTTTTGCGATGCCGAATCGGGCAGCGGCAAGCGGAGTACGCCATTGGCACCGGTCGTCGAACTCTGAGCGGGTTCGACCGATTCCGTTTCTACTTCGGTGCCGTCGGCGTTGAACGATTCGATCTCGCCTGCGTTCGGGCCGCTTGCGCCGGTGATCCACTCCCACGCGGATTCTATCCAGCCTTTTTCCTCGGAAACTTTCTCAGATCGTTGACCGGTGCCGGTTCCGTTCGGCCAGATCGAGAGTTCGACGCCGCCGAGCGGCTTTCCGGTTCCGAGTTCTGTCGCGAAGCCGACGAGTTCCTGATTGTCGACGAACGCATCGAGGCCGATCTGTGTCGCCTGGATCCATGTGAAGATCCGGGAGCGGTCATACTTATCGCGTTTGACAGTCGGCTCGATATCGAGGATCAGGTTTCCCAGCCCGTCTCCGCCGAGAGCCTGGGCCAGGTCTATCCGCGTCTCGACAAGCTCGTCCTGGACACTCTTGATATTTACGGTCTTGTCGGAAACAACGGCACCCGGAATTGCGGGGCGCTGATTGTCGTCATAGTTCAAGCGGCGGTAATACTGCATGAACTGATGCCAGTCCTTTGGTTCAACGCGATAGATACGAACGCGTGCAGACGAGTGGTTGGTCGTATAGATCGAATAAGACGTGCGGGCACTCGGGTCGAGCACCGACATTGCTCCGCCCTGGCCATAAAAGCTCTGCGGGGCCGCCCCGACCTTGATCGTTGCGACTGCCGCCTGGCCCAGGGTTTGACCGAAAACGTCGGAAAGCCCGCGATCGACGGTGATCTTATAGGTCGTGTTGCCTTTCTTGTAACCTTGAAAATATATGTTGTTGCCCGAGGGATAGATCTGAAGGCCTTCGACCGCGGGCTCGATCTTGACCATCTCTTTGGTAAATTTCGAGGCATCAATGGCGTTATTGAATTCCAGATACCAGGCCTCGAACGGAGAGCAGTTCTTATTGTCACGCCATCCGCAGTAGCCGCGGTTGAACTTGAACGGTCCGAAAGTGTTGAACGAGAAACTCTGAGGCGTTGTCGTGGTCAGCGGCCCTTCGGCTGACGGCGTTCCTTTCTCGACCGTTACCGAGATCGCGGATGCCGCAGGCAGCGCATTCTCCGTCGATCCGTCCGCATTTACAGCACGGAATGCGATCCAGCGGCCAGGCTGGGCCTGTTTCGAGTAGTAAGAGACGTTGGCGTCGGCGTCGATCTCCTCTTGGGTTGCAAGGCGGATCGGGAGCTTTCGCCCGGCGGTGACCGAGATAGTGCGAATGACGGCTTCGGGGTTGATCGCCTGGTCAAAGCGGAGGAACATCAAGGCGTTGCGTCGGACCGTCTGGCCTTGGGGAATGAACTGCTCGGCTTTCGGTGCCGGCGTGGTAAAGGTCCACGTCACGTCTTTTGCAAGAGTTTGGCCTGTCGCGGACTTGGTTCCCGCTGGGACCCGCGCCGTGAACCTGGTAGCCATCGGAAAACGCTTATCCGTATCGAACATCAGCGTTTTGGTCCCGAGCCATCGCCAACGGCCCTCGACCTGCGGGCTCAGCTCGACCGGAGCATACTTCGCCGCTTCTTCCTGAGAGGTGACGGCGACCATCGGCTGGGAGAAAGTAACGCTCAGATCCGGCGCAAGCGGTACTTCACCTTCGGGTGAAAATCGGACCACTTGAAGGGAGTCGGTAGGAACTACCTTCGGTGTCCCCCTGTCTTCTGCTGACGGAAATTTGACTGGTATGCGGGTGCCCGTCTTCGGCGCTGGTAGTGTGCCGGCACGCTTGGCAAAATCACTCGTGTCATCTGGATCGCTTTTGATACCGGGAAGCCGTCCAAGGACCTTTCCGGCCTCTGCATCGGTGATAGGAGACGAATCGGCAGGCTGCTGGACCGATCTCGGTCCGTCCTCGGGCCTTCCCTCGCTTAACCGAAAACTCAGCCCCGGAACCACGTCCTTCATCTTCAGATCCCTCGCCTTTCCAATTATTTGCGCCTGAGCATCGAGTGCGAACGGCAAAAACATCGACCAGTAAACGGCCGTCAATATGATTCCCGAAACAATTCTTTTCATTGTGTTTATGGACCCCGTCGCGGACCGTTGCAAGCTGCGCCTACGAGTGTTCCGCGTAATTTTACTTTACTTTGCCGCTAGTTTCGAAAAGTCGTGCTTTCCGAGGCGGTTAACACTGTTTGAACGTCCGGGTCGGAGGAATCTTGCAGGCTGGCATCCCCGACCGCAGATGCCCTTCTTGCCAACCCACCCAAAGCGATTTATTTTGTTGACTTTCCTGTTATACTGAATTCAGTTTTTGCAACTTCCGGAAAATGGCGGTCGTAGAGTAGTTGGCGGAAGTGCGTCGCAGTTAACAATTTAGGAGCGCGTTTAGAAAAGAATGGGATTGTGGGCAAGAATAACGAGGGTCTTCCGGGCGAGTACCGGGGCCGCTCTGGACAAGATAGAGAACCCTGAACTGGTGCTGCAGCAAACCATAAGGGATATGCGGGACCGCGTTCCCGAACTCAATAATTCTGTCGCCCAGGTGATGGCAACAGAACGTTTGCTTATCAAGAACGCCGAAAACCTTGAAAAGCAGGTAGTTGAACTGGACTCCAAGATCAAGGCCTCGGTGAAGATGGGCCGCGACGACATCGCAACGGCATACATCGGCCAGCTTCAACAGGCCCAGCTCGACCTCGAGCGCACCTCTGCCCAACTGGAGCACGCCTCGCTTGCTTCTAAACAGGCCCTAAAGGCTCGGGACAATTACGTGCTGAACATGAAAAAGCGCACGGCCGAGGCAATGCAGCTTATTTCAGCGGCTAAACAGGCTAAACTTCAGGAGCAGCTGGCCCAGACGATGGAGACCTTTAACATCGGCGACGATGCATCGACCTTCAACGAGATGCGTGAAAAGATCGACCGCCGCGTCGCCGCTGCCGAAGCAAAGCTCCAGCTTGGCTCCTCGACCGTCGATGCGCAGATGGCCGATATCGAACGGGAGGCCATGGACATTCAGCTTCAGGACAAGCTGCTCGAATACAAATCCCAGATGGGCCTCCTGGGCTCCGGTTCGGGAAATACCTCGGGCAAACAGATCTCGGCCGGCAGCGAACCCGTCAGCAATGAAGAGGTCCTCGAACAAGTGATCGTAAATGAAGCCAACGACGCCAAGGGTTCGAACTAAAATTTCCGAGGAACATTACGGGCAAGGCGGGCATCCAATATTTCTATGGCAGATCTGGCACAGTACCAGCGGGACCTACAAAAATTCAATACCAGCTACCTTAAGGAAGCAGTAAAGGAACCCATTAATTTTTGGGGCCTGGCCGGTTTCGCTGTGGCGGCGGCATATTCCTTTAGCGTTATCCCGCTGTTGATCGCGATCATTGCCGAGATCGCGTATGTAATGGTCGTGCCAAATCTGCCTTCATATCGTTCGCTCGTCCAGAGACGGGAAAGAGAGAGGCTGCTCGTCGCGGCAAAGACGGCAAGGGAAAAGCTGATCAAGTCGTTCACCCCGCGTGAGCGCGAGGCGGTCGAGTATCTTCGGTGGCTAAAGGAAAAGATCCAGGACAACTATCGGAAGTTCACGGGCGCGGGTTCGCTGCCCTCCAATCTTCGAACTCTCGACCAAAGGTGGGAGGATTTCGTCGACCTCCTGGACGTGTATCGGCGGCGAAAGCAGCATCTCAAATCGATCAACCGCCAGGCGGTACACAACCAGCTTTCGCAGGCCTACCGCGCAGCTGAGAGCGCGACCGACGACAAGACAAAGCGAATTCAGCAGACCAATGTCGAGATCCTGAAACGGCGTATCGCGTCGTTTGACGAGATCGAGCGGAGCGTAAAGCTTGTAGAGGGCCAGCTGCAGTCGATCGAGAACTTTTTCAGCTATCTCAATGATGAGATCGTCACTATGTCGACTCCGGAGAAATTCTCGCTCCTCGATTTCGAGCAGCTTTCCGATTCCATCGCGATGACGAAGCAGATGCTCGACGCGACCGCCGACGAAGTGGGCCAACTCGACGCATACAACCGCGAAATGGGCAACTATCAGCTTTTGCCGGAAGGCAACCGATAGCCGCACCACGTTCATTCCCCGTCGCTTGTTTATCTCTCAAATCCTTCGAACGGAATTTCCGCTGCCTGTGAACTGGGTGGTGGATCCTTCGGCATTTGGGCCGGCTCAGCTCCTACGGCCTGGTCGAGGTCATTGATCGCAAGGGCCAGATTTGTCGCATTGGATGCATACGCCAGGCCGACCTCGCGGGTCACGAGGCCTTCGCGAATATAGCCCTCCAGCACCTTATCGAAAGTCTGCATACCGTCAAGCCCGCCGTCGCTCATCGCATCGGTTATCGACCGGCCTTCCCGTTCTCCTTTTTCGATGTATTCGCGCGTCCGCGAGTTCGACACAAGGATCTCGATCGCCGCGATGCGTCCGCCACCGACCTTTGGCATCAACCTTTGCGAGATTATGCGGCGGAACGATTGTGAAAGGCGTGTGCGGATCGCGGCTTCTTCGTTCTTTGGAAACACGCCGATAATACGGTCGATAGTCTTGGCGGCGTCGATAGTGTGGAGCGTCGAGAGGACCAAGTGGCCCGTCTCAGCCGCTTCCATCGCGACTTCGATCGTTTCCCGGTCGCGCATCTCACCTACAAGGATCACTTTAGGAGCCTGACGCAATGCAGCACGTAACGCTAGAGCAAAGTCGGGCGTATCGGAATGTAACTCGCGCTGATGGATCGTGCTCAGGTTGTGGTCGTGTATGAACTCGATCGGGTCTTCGATGGTGACGATATGATACTTTTTCGTAGCGTTGATCAGCGAGATAATGGCGGCGAGGGTTGTAGATTTTCCGGAGCCGGTCGGTCCCGTGAC